>JALZDI010000421.1 GCA_030862655.1 Actinomycetota bacterium
CGCGCGCTGTTCGACCCCTTCCACCTGCGCACGACTGCCCGTCGCACCCGGGGCGGGTTCGTCCTCGACGGGGTGAAGTCACTGGTGCCCCGCGGCGCCGACGCCGAGCTGTTCGTGGTGGCGGCCGACCTCGAGGACCAGGGGCCCGCGCTGTTCGTGCTCGAGTCCGACACGTCCGGGCTGGAGGTCGAGGCCGAGCCCGCGATGGGGCTGCGGGCGGCGAGCATGAGCCGGCTGGTCCTGGACGGCGTGACGCTGCCGGAGACCGCGCTGCTCGGCGAGGGTGACGGCGACGTCTACGCCGAATGTGTCCGGCTGTCGCGGCTCGGCTGGTGCGCGCTCTCGCTGGGCACCGCCAAGGCCGTGCTCGACTACGTCATCCCCTACGTCAACGAGCGCCAGGCGTTCGGCGAGCCGGTCAGCCACCGTCAGTCGGTGGCGTTCATGGTCGCCGACATCGGCATCGAGCTCGAGGGTATGCGGCTGGTCACCTACCGGGCGGCCGCGCGTGCCGAGCAGGGCAAGAGCTTCGCCCGTGAGACCGCGCTGGCGCGGCGGCTGTGCGCCGAGCGCGGGATGCAGATCGGCACCGACGGCGTGCAGCTGCTCGGGGGCCACGGGTTCGTGAAGGAGCACCCGGTGGAGCGCTGGTACCGCGACCTGCGCGCGACCGGTCTGATGGAAGGCGGGGTGCTGGTCTGATGCTCAACCTCGAGGTCCCCCGGAAGTTCCGCGGGTTCGTGAACCAGGCGCACCAGGTCGCCAACGAGATGCTGCGGTCGAACTCCCGCAAGTACGACCTGGCCGAGCATGCCTACCCCAAGGAGCTGGACATGCTCGCCGCGATGGTCGACGGCCTCGGTGCCGCCGGCCAGGGCAGCGGCGCCGGCGCGGCCGGGGTCCGCCGTACCGACTCCGACGGCGACTCCGAGGAGGTGCGCAACGGCTCCAACATGTCCTCGGTGCTCTCGATCATGGAGATGTGCTGGGGCGACGTGGGCCTGCTGCTGTCGATGCCGCGACAGGGACTGGGCAACTCCGCGATCGCCTCGGTGGCCGACGAGCACCAGCTGGAGAAGTTCGCCGGCGTGTGGGCCGGGATGGCGATCACCGAGCCCGGCTGCGGTTCTGACTCGGCGAGCATCACCACCACCGCGCGCGTCGACGGCGACGACTACGTGATCAACGGCGAGAAGATCTTCGTGACCGCCGGCGGGCGCGCCGACGCCATCGTCGTATGGGCCACGCTGGACAAGTCCAAGGGCCGCGCCGCGATCAAGTCGTTCGTGGTGCCCAAGGGCACGCCAGGCATGAGCGTCGAGCGGCTCGACCACAAGCTCGGCATCCGCAGCTCCGACACCGCCACGATCCGCTTCGACGAGTGCCGGGTGCCCAAGGACAACCTGCTGGGGAACCCCCAGGTTGACCCTGGCAAGGGGTTCGCGGGGGTCATGCAGACCTTCGACAACACCCGCCCGCTGGTGGCGGCGATGGCCGTCGGCTGCGCGCGGGCCGCGATCGAGCTGACCCGCGACCTGCTGGCCGAGGCCGGGGTGGAGGTCGACTACGACCGTTCGCCGCACGTGCAGTCAGGGGCCGCCGCGTCCCTGCTGGCGATGGAGGCCGACTGGGAGGCCGCGTACCTGCTCACGCTGCAGGCCGCCTGGATGGCCGACAACGGCCGGCCGAACTCGCTGCAGGCGTCGATGGCGAAGGCGAAGGCGGGCCGGGTGGGCAACGACGTCACGTTGCGCTGCGTCGAGCTCGCCGGATCGCTGGGCTACTCCGAGCACGAGCTGTTGGAGAAGTGGGCGCGTGACTCGAAGATCCTGGACATCTTCGAGGGCACCCAGCAGATCCAGCAGCTGATCGTGGCCCGCCGGCTGCTGAACAAGACGTCGGCCGAGCTCAAGTAGGGCCCGCCTCGGGCGGCTACAGGTCGAGGACGAACGCGACGAGGTTCACCCCGGCGACCGGCGACCAGTCGCGCTCGGGGAGGCGCACGAACCCGAGCCGCTCGTAGAGCCGGTGGGCATTGACGTTCTCGACCTGGGTGCACAGCACCATCCGGCGGTCGCCGATCTCCCGGCTGCGGTCCAGGCAGAGCCGCACCAGCGCCTCGCCGATCCCCCGCCCGCGCGCCGGTGGGTCGACCGCCAGCATGCGGAACTCGCCTTCCCCCTCCTGGGCGATCTCGCGGTACGGCGAGCCGGGCGGGGAGAACGTCACGCTGGCCAGGATCCGGTCGCTCCCGTCGACCGCCACCCACAGCTCGGCCTTCTCGCCCCGGCCGGCCGCGTCGCGCAGGGTGTGCACGTAGTCCGACTCCACGCTGGAGAGCCCGTCGGCCGTGTAGGCGCGCACGGTCAGCTCGCCGACGGTGGCGTAGTCGCGGGGCTCGGCGCGGCGGATCGTGAG
>JALZDI010000422.1 GCA_030862655.1 Actinomycetota bacterium
TTCCACACCAGCTGGCCGTAGCCGACGTCGACCGCGACGACCTCGCAGGCCTCCCGCCGCAGCAGCACGTCGGTGAACCCGCCGGTGGAAGCACCCGCGTCCAGGCAGCGCTTGCCCGCCACCGACAACCCGCCGGGCTCGAACGCCTCCAGCGCGCCGACCAGCTTGTGGGCGCCGCGCGAAGCCCAGCCCGGGTCGTCGACGTCGTCGGTGACCAGCACGGGTGCGTCGATCTCCACGGCGGTGGCGGCCTTGCGCGCGATCATGCCGCGCACGCTCACCCGGCCTGCGGCGACCAGTTCTCCAGCGTGTTCCCGGGATCGGGCCAGCCCGCGCCGAACCAGTTCGGCGTCCAGGCGCGCCTTGCGAGGCACTTCGTCAACTCCGAGGGGTGTTCTGGGACTGCAGGTGGTCGGCCTTCGACAACGCCTCGGTCAACGAGCTGTGCACGTTCTCGAAGCGCTGCACGTGCTCGGCGACGGGCTGGTCGCGCACCTCGTCGAGCTCGGTCATCGCCGCGGAGATCGCGTCGATCGCCGACTGCCCGTCGTCGGCCTGACGCGCCAGCATCGCCGGGTTGGGCGCCTGCTGCTGCCACGGAGAGGTCATGGGCGGGTACTCCCCTCGATCACCGGTGGGCGCGAACGTTGCGCGACACCACCTTCACGCTAGCCGACCGATCGGCGCCGTTCCCGTCAGGTCAGTCGATGTCCAGCGCCCGCAACGCCGCGCGCGCCGCGTCGTCACTGCCCACCACCTGCACCGGGCCGGAACCCGCCGACCACCACGCCGCGCACAGCGCGCGCAGCGCACCGAGCTCGTCGCCCTCACCTCGGGAGGCCAGTTCGAGCCCGTCGCCGACCGTCACCGACCACGCCGGCTGCGCGGCGATGGCGACCTCGGACTTGGGCGAGAACAGGCCGCGCAGATCGGCCGCGACGCTGCCCGGCCGCTCACCGGGAGCTGCCTCCAGCAGGTGGCGAGGCGTGTTGACGCCGGTGAGCACCATCAGCGAGGGCATGCCGGCCTTCACCGCACCGGCGATGTCGGTGTCCAGCCGGTCCCCGACCATCAGCGGCCGGTCGGCTCCGGCCGACGAGACCGCGCGGTCGAGCAGCGGACGCTCCGGTTTGCCCGCGACCAGCGGGTCCTGGTCGGTGGCCGCGCGCAGCAGCTCGACCAAGGCGCCGTTGCCGGGCATCAGCCCGCGTTCGGTGGGCAGCGTGCGGTCGGCGTTGCACGCCACCCACAGCGCGCCGTCGCGGATCGCCAGGCACGCCTCGGCGAAGTCGCGGTAACCCAGCTCCGTGGACAGGCCCTGCACCACCGCGACCGGCTCGTCGGCGAACTCGGTGACCGGCACCAGGCCGAGCCGGTCCACTTCGGACTCCAGCGCCGCGGAACCGACGACCAGCACTCGGGATCCGGCGGGCAGCTTCTCGGCGAGCACCGCCGCACCCGCCTGAGCGCTGGTGCTCACCTCGCTGCGCTCGGCCTTCAGCCCGAGCCCGATCAGGTGGTCGACGACCGCCTGATCGGGCTTGGACGCGTTGTTGGTGACGTAGCGGACCGGCACGCCGCGGCCGTGCACCTGCTGGATCGCTTCCAGCGCGCCGGAAACCAGTTCCCCGCCCCGGTACACCGTGCCGTCCAGGTCGAACAGCACGACATCGTGATCGTCGAGCAGCATGCCGCTCACTGCGTCCGCGATCCTCCTTCGGCCGCGGGCTCGGCGCTGCCGCCGTCCTCGTCGGCGTTCACGTCGTCCGCGTCGGACTCGTCGACGTCCTCATCGAGGTCGCCTTCCTCAGCGTCGTCCTCGGCGTCGTCGAGGTCGTCATCGTCAGCGTCGTCCTCGTCGAGGTCGTCTCCGTCGACGTCGTCCTCATCGAGGTCATCGTCGTCGATCTCCGCTGCGGCCTCGGCCTCGTTGACCAGTTCCTCGACGACCTCCGGGCCACCGAGCTGCACCGCGAGCTCCTCGAGGCGCTCGGGAGCGTCGGTCTCCTCCTCGTCGTCGGCGTGCGCCGCGTGGACGAACCAGGTGAAGGCGTCCCGCTCACGACCGGCCGCCAGGAGGTTGTCGGCGTAGGCGTAGAACAGCCGGGCGCTCCACGGCTCCTGGATCTTCGGGTCCAGCTCCGGGATCTGCAGGCTGACCACGGAGGCCTCGATCTCGTCGAGGTCGCGCCGCGCGCCGGCCGCGACGATCCGCAGCTCGATCTCGTCCTCCTTGTCGAGCTGCAACGCCTCCTCGCTGCGCACCAGCTCGATAGCCCGCTCCGGACGCCCCATCGCCCGCTCGCAGTCGGCCATGATCGCCAGGTGGCCCGGGCCGCCGCCCATCCGCCGCGCAGCGCGCAGCTCGGACAGCGCCTCGTTCCACTCGCCCGTCAGGTAGGCGGTGAGACCGTTG
>JALZDI010000423.1 GCA_030862655.1 Actinomycetota bacterium
CTCGGAGTCCAAGCCGCCCTCGGTGGTCGTCAACGAGGACGAACCGACCTTCACCACGATCCGCTGCGCGGCCGCGACCGCCTGCCGAGTCGCCGAGAGGCTCACTCGTCGTCCTCCTCCTCGCCCCCGACGTAGCGGCCGAACTCGTCCAGCCCGCTACCGCGGCGCGCCTGCTTGGCGATCTTGCGCTCGTGCGCCGAAACCCGGTCGTCGGACTCCAGCCGCAGGTCGTGACCGCGCCGACCGAGCAGGTTGGCCATCCCCGCCGGGGTGGAGGGCTCCCAGTCGAAGGTCATGGTGCCGATGGTGACCTGGCTGCCGGGCTCGGCGCCCTGCTTGGCCAGCGCGTCCTCCACGCCCAGCTTCGCCAGCCGGTCGGCGAGGAAGCCCACGGCCTCGCTGTTGTTGAAGTCGGTCTGCCGGATCCAGCGCTCCGGCTTCTCGCCGCGAACGATGAAGGCGTCCTCGTCCTCCGGGTCGGGTTCGACGGTGAAACCACCGTCGTCGACCGCGGTCGGCCGGACCACCACGCGCGCCGGTTCCGGCTCGGGCAGCGTCTCGCGGTAGCGCTCGACCTCGGCACCCATCGCGAAGCTCAGCTCGCGCAGGCCCTCGCGGGAGGCGGTGGAGATCTCGAAGACCGGCCAGCCCCGCTCCTCGACCTCCGCGCGCACGAAGTCGGCGAGCTCGCGGGCCTCCGGCACGTCGATCTTGTTCAGCACCACCATGCGCGGGCGGTCGGCCAGGTCGGCGCCGCCCTGCTCGGCGGCCAGCGCCGGGGTGTACTCGGCGAGCTCGTTCTCCAGCGCGTCGATGTCGGAGATCGGGTCGCGGCCCGGCTCCAGCGTGGCGCAGTCGACCACGTGGACCAGCACCGCGCAGCGCTCGATGTGCCGCAGGAAGTCCAGGCCCAGACCGCGCCCCTGGCTGGCGCCGGGGATCAGGCCGGGCACGTCGGCGACGGTGAACACCGTCTCGCCCGCGGTCACCACGCCGAGGTTGGGGACCAAGGTGGTGAAGGGGTAGTCGGCGATCTTCGGCTTCGCGGCCGAGACCACCGAGATCAGCGAGGACTTGCCCGCCGACGGGAAACCGAGCAGGCCGACGTCGGCGACCGACTTCAGCTCCAGCACCAGTTCCAGCTCTTCGCCGGGCTCGCCGAGCAGCGCGAAGCCCGGCGCCTTGCGGGCCTTGGAGGCGAGCGCGGCGTTGCCGAGGCCGCCGCGACCGCCGGCCGCCGCGATGAAGGTGGTTCCCGTGCCGACCAGGTCGGCCAGCACCTCACCGTCGGGGGTCAGCACGACGGTGCCGTCCGGGACCGGCAGCACCAGGTCCTCGCCCTGGGCGCCGTTGCGGTGGCCGCCCTTGCCGGGCTGCCCCTTCACCGCGCGGGCGTTGGGCCGGTAGTGGAAGTCGAGCAGGGTGTGCACGCCGGAGTCGACGACGAGGCGGACGTCGCCGCCCTTGCCACCGTTGCCGCCGTCCGGACCACCCAGCGGCTTGAACTTCTCCCTGTGCACCGAGGCGCAGCCATTTCCACCGTCGCCCGCGGCGACGCTGATGGTCACGCGGTCAACGAACCGCGACACGAATGCCTCCAGGAAGATCAAGCCGAGCGGCCGCCCGGCGGGTAGAGCTCTTGGTCTCGATTGCAACAGCGGCGCGACCGGCGTGCTTCCCGACCGCGGTGCAGGTCACCCCGGACAACACAAAGCGAGGGGCGGCCCGGTCATGCCGGTTCCGCCCCTCGCCGGGAAGTTGCTGGCCTGCGTCGAGAGCCGGATCAGGCCTCGACGGGCTGCACGCTGACGGCCTTGCGGCCGCGGTAACGTCCGAACTCGACGGTACCGGCGGACAGCGCGAACAGGGTGTCGTCGTTGCCCCGACCCACGTTCAGACCCGGGTGGAACTTGGTCCCACGCTGACGGATCAGGATCTCACCGGCCTTGACGACCTGGCCGCCGTAGCGCTTCACCCCGAGGTACTTGGGGTTCGAGTCGCGGCCGTTCCGAGAGCTGGATGCGCCCTTCTTGTGTGCCATGACTACTCAGGTCCTCACTTGTTGATGCCGGTGACCTTCACCCGGGTCAGCTTCTGACGGTGACCCTGGCGCTTGTGGTAGCCGGTCTTGTTCTTGAACTTGTGGATGCGGATCTTGGGGCCCTTGGTCTGCTCGACCAGCTCGCCGGTCACCGACACCTTGGTCAGCGCGTCGACGTCGGTCGTGACATCGGAGCCATCGACGACCAGAACCGCCGGGAGCGCGACCTCGGAGCCCAGCTCGCCATCGAGCTTCTCGACCTCGACGACGTCCCCGACAGCCACCTTGTACTGCTTGCCGCCGGTCTTGACGATCGCGTACATGAGTCGGAAGTCTCCTGCTGCTCGGTTTCGCTAATTCACCAG
>JALZDI010000424.1 GCA_030862655.1 Actinomycetota bacterium
ACGTAGTTGTGCAGGTCCTCGCCGGTGTTGAACGCCTCGATGAGCCCTTCGTCGCCGGAGAGGTGCGCCATGATGCGCATCTCGATCTGGCTGTAGTCGGCGGTCATCAGCTCGGCGTAGTCACCGCCGACGACGAACACCTCGCGGATCCGGCGGCCCTCTTCGGTGCGGATCGGGATGTTCTGCAGGTTCGGCTCGGTCGACGACAGCCGGCCGGTGGCGGCGATCGTCTGGTTGAACGTGGTGTGGATGCGGCCGTCGTCCGAAATGGACTTGGCCAGACCCTCCACTGTGGTCTTGAGCCGGGTGGCGTCGCGGTGTTCCAGCATGTGCTGCAGGAACGGGTGCTCGGTCTTCTCGAACAGGGTCTGCAGCGCTTCGGCGTCGGTGGTGTAGCCGGTCTTGGTGCGCTTGGTCTTCGGCATGTTGAGCTCGTCGAAGAGAACCACCTGCAGCTGCTTCGGCGAGCCGAGGTTGATCTCCTTGCCGATGACGGCGTACGCGTCCTGCGCGGCCTGCTTGACCCGCGCGGCGAAGCGGGCGCCCAGCTCGGCCAGCTGCTCGGCGTCCACGGCGATGCCGGCGCCTTCGAGCTCGGAGAGGACCAGCAGCAGCGGCAGTTCGAGGTCGGTGAGCAGCTTGGTGCTGTCGATGCGGGCGAGCTCGGTGTCCAGCGCGTCGGCGAGTTCGGCGACCGCGCGGGCCCGCAGCAGTTCACCCTCGGCGGCCTTCTCCTGGCTCTCCGACTCGTCCTCCAGCAGCGACAGCTGGCCGTCGTCCTCGCCGCTGTCGGCGCGCAGCTCGCGCTGCAGGTAGCGCACGACCAGGTCGGGCAGCTCGAAGGAGCGCTGGCCGGGACGCACCAGGTAGGCGGCCAGGGCGGTGTCGCTGGTGAGACCGGCGATGGTCCAGCCGCGGTCGCGGATGGCGTGCAGCGGGCCCTTGACGTCATGAGCGGCCTTGGGCGCATCGGCGTCGGCCAGCCAGGACGCGAGCGCCTTCTCGTCCTCGCTGGTCAACGAGGTGACGTCGACGAACGCGCCTGCTCCGTCGGCGGTGGCCAGCGCGATGCCCGCCAGGTCGCCGTGGCCGCGCGCCCAGGTGCCGGTGCAGGACAGGCCCACGCGGGCGCCGCCGCGGGCGTGCTGGTCGAGCCACGCGGCGAGCGCACCGGGCTCGATGACGCCGCCGGTGATCTCGAAGCCCTCGTCGACCTCGGGTTCAGCGCTGGAGAGCGTGGCGAACAGCCGGTCGCGCAGCACCCGGAACTCCAGGTCGTCGAACAGCCGGTGCACCGCGTCGCGATCCCAGGCGCGCACCTCCAGCTCGTCCGGCCCAGCTTCGAGCTCGACGTCGCGCACGAGCTCGGTGAGCTGCCGGTTGAGCAGCACCGACGACAGGTGCTCGCGCAGGTTGTCGCCAGCCTTGCCCTTGACCTCGTCGACCCGGTCCACGAGACCGGCGAGCGAGCCGAACTGCTGGATCCACTTGGTGACGGTCTTCTCCCCCACCCCCGGGATCTTGGGCAGGTTGTCCGACGGGTCGCCGCGCAGCGCCGCGAAGTCGGGGTACTGCTCGGGGGTCAGCCCGTACTTGGCCTCGACGGCTTCCGGGGTGAACCGGGTCAGCTCGGAGACGCCCTTGGTCGGGTACAGCACCGTCACGTCGTCGGTGACGAGCTGGAGCGCGTCGCGGTCGCCGGTGCAGATGGCGACCTTGAAGCCGCCGCCGGTGGCCTGGGTGGTCAGCGTGGCGATGACGTCGTCGGCCTCGTAGTTGTCCTTGCTCAGCACCGGGATGTTCAGCGCGCCGAGGATGTCCTGGATGAGGCTGACCTGGCCCTTGAACTCGTCGGGGCTGGCGCTGCGGTTGGCCTTGTACTCGGTGAAGGTCTCGCTGCGGAAGGTCTTGCGGGAGACGTCGAAGGCGACCGCGAGGTGGGTGGGCTGCTCGTCGCGCAACAGGTTGATCAGCATCGAGGTGAAGCCGTACACCGCGTTGGTGTGCTGCCCGGTGCCGGTTTGGAAGTTCTCCTTCGGCAGGGCGTAGAAGGCGCGGTAGGCCATCGAGTGGCCATCGATCAACAGCAGGCGTCGGTCCTCGGAATGCGTCACGGCCGCGAGTTTAGGCTGAAGCTCTGACAGCCAGTACCGCAGGCGACGGGGAGGACCAGCAGTGCCCGCTACCGACAACGGTGAAGCCGTGACCAGCGGCGACGCCGACCTGGAGGCGTTGCTGAGCGCCACCGACGAACAGCTCAGCGCCCGGATGGGCATCGAGATCGTCGAATACAGCCCCGATCGGGTGGTCGCGACGATGCCGGTGGCCGGCAACCGCCAGCCCTACGGCCTGCTGCACGGCGGCGCGAACGCGGTGCTCGCCGAGCAGGCCGGTTCGATCGC
>JALZDI010000103.1 GCA_030862655.1 Actinomycetota bacterium
GTCCCGCTGCACCGGCTGGCTGAGCTTCTCCATCGGCAGCCCGCTGAACAGCTCGATGGTGCTGTCCAGCGCCTTGCTGCCGTCCGGGTCCTCGTGGGCCTCGGCCGTGGCCTGCAACGCGATGCCGATCTTGAGGTAGTGGCCCGCGGCCAGGTTCACCTGGATCGGCTCCAGCACGACGACCGTCCCAGGGTCGGGAGCCTTCTCCTTCGCCGGCGCCGGCTTGAGCAGGAACCAGTAGGCGCCCCCGGTCACGGCCATCACCAGGGCGACCCCGACCAGGGCCTTCTTCTTGCTCTTCTTCTGCGGTGGAGCCTCCTCCGCCTGCGCCTCGGCGCGCGGCATCGTGGTGACGCTCATCGGTGTCCTTCCGTCGTGCGGGTACTTGGGGCTCGGTCGCTGACGACTTGCTCGAGCAGTGCGCGGGTCTCCGCCGGTGCCCCGGAGAGCACGACGATGTCGACCCGCTTGTTGAGGCGTTGCGAGCCGGAGCGGCTCGGGTCGATCAGGGGGCGCTCGTGACCGTAGGCCGCCGCCGACAGCCGGGGGGCGGGCACCGCGCCGGACTCGTTGAGGTGGCGCAGCACGGTGATCGCGCGCGCCGACGAGAGCTCCCAGTCGGTCGGGTAGAACTTGGGCTTGACCGGGACCTGGTTGGTGTGGCCGTCGATCTGCAGCGGGTCCGGCAGGTCACGCAGCGGGGGGGCGAGTACGTCGAGCACCCGCTCGCCGCGCGGGGTCAGCGTGGCCAGGTTCGGGGCGAACACGATGTGCCGCGACACGAGGCTGACGGTGAGACCGCGGCCGTCGATGGCCATCCGCACGTCGGCCTGCAGGCCGTGCGCCCGCAGCGCGTCGAGCAGCCGTTTGCGGATGCCCTCGAGCCGGTCGACCTCCGCGGCCGCCTCGGCGTACCGGCGCTGGTTGGCCAGCTGCGCGGCCTCGTCGACCGCCTCGGACACCCTGATCCTGGTGTCCGCCTCGAGGCTCGCGTCGAACTCCGAGGGCGCGACCGGCGGGATCGGGGCGATGCCAGGCTGCTCCATCGCCGCGTCGGAGCCGGTCATCACCGACACCGACTGGCCGAAGCCGGCGGCGAGGCCCTCCTTGAGCGCGTTGAACCGCTTCTCGTCGACCTGGCTGATCGCGAACATCACGATGAACATGACCATCAGCAGCGTGACCATGTCGGCGTAGCTGACCAGCCAGCGCTCGTGGTTCTCGTGCTCCTCCTCGTGCACGCGCTTGCCGCGCCTGCCTCCGCTGCTCATCAGGCGGCCGCCTGCTCAGGCTCGCGCTCCTGCTCGGTGAGCAGCGAGCGCAGCTTCTGCGCGACCACTCGAGGGTTCGATCCGGCCTGGATCGCGATCACGCCCTCGATGGCGAGCTCCATGCGGCTCGCCTCGAGCTCGCCGAGCCGCTTGAGCCGGCTGGCGATCGGCAGCCACAGCACGTTGGCCGACAGCACACCCCACAGCGTTGCGATGAACGCGGCAGCGATCAGGTGGCCGAGCTCCTCGGGCTGGGCGAGGTTCTCCAGCACGTGCACCAGACCCATCACGGTGCCGACGATGCCGATCGTGGGCGCGTAGCCGCCCATGTCGGTGAAGAACTTCGCGCTCTGCTTGTCCGCGCCGCGCTTGGCGTAGACCTCGCCCTCGAGGATCTCGCGCAGCTCCTCGGGGTCGGTCCCGTCGACGGCCATCGTCACGCCGCGCTGCAGGAACTCGTCGTCCAGGCCGCGTGCGGCGTCCTCCAGGGCCAGCAGACCTTCACGCCGGGCCTTCTCGGCCAGGGACACCACGACCGGCACCAGGTCGGCCGCGGGCTGCGCCTTGCCGGTGAAGGCGCGCTGCAACGACTTGACGGCGTTCTTGGCGTCGGTCATGGTCCCGCCGGCGATGGCCGCGCCGATGGTGCCGCCGAAGACGAGCAGCATGGGCGGGATGAGCAGCAGGCTCATCGGGCTGCCGCCCTCCATGATGTTCGCCCCGACGATGACGACGAACGCCAGTCCCACGCCTACCAGGGTCGCCGGGTCCATCACGCCTCCCCGAACGGGAAGGGCACCACACCGGCGTCGTGCAGGGCGGGGACGGCCGTCAGCCGACGCGGACCGACCGGGAGGTCGTCCTCCGGGTCGTGCTGCGGCAGATCCAGGTGCGACGCGGCGGCGATGACACTGCCCCGGTAGCGGCGTACGCGGTCGACGACCTCCTCCAGAGGCTCGCGCACGAGATACTTCGTGCCGTCGACGAGGGTGATGACCGTGTCCGGTGTGCTGTCAACTCGTTCGATGAGATCCGAGTTGAGCGCGAACACCGACCCGGTCAAGCGGGTAAGCGTGACCACGATCGCACCATCCTTGGGCTGTCTGTAGCGGCGGGCCGTCCGTGGCCTGCGGGGGTCAGTTCGGCCGTCCGGGGGTCGACCTGAGCAGTCCGGCCCGGAGCCGGCGCCCCGCAGGGCCGATCTCGGGGTCGGCGTGGGTTTCACGTGCCCGTTTGTGCTTCAGCGGTGGCCGCGCCTGCCGATAGGAGCCGTGACCGGTCCCACGGGTGCGCGCGCCGGGGACCGCCGTACACGCGCGGCAAGAGGAGACGAGTCACCCGTGAGCCAACAGTTCGTGCACGTCGGTCGCCAGCCCATCTTCGACCTCGACGGCGAGGTGCTCGGCCACGAACTGCTCTTCCGGACCGAGCTCACCGCGGAGACAGCAGAGTTCGAGCACCCGGACCTCGCCACCGCGCAGATCCTGGTCAACACGTTCGCCCAGTTCGGCGTACGTTCGCTGGTCGGCCCCGGGCTGGCGTTCATCAACGTCACCCGCCCGTTCCTGACCGGTGAGCTGCCGCTGCCCTTCGAGCCCGACCGGGTGGTGCTGGAGGTCCTCGAGGACATCGAGCCCGACGCCGAGGTGGTCGAGGGCTGTCGGCGGCTGGTGGAGGCGGGGTTCAGGCTCGCGCTCGACGACCTCGTCCCGGGCGACCCTCGGCTGGCCCTGCTGGAGGTCGCGTCGTACGGCAAGCTCGACTTCGAGCGGGCGCGTCCTGAGGACCTCGCCGAGGTCGCGGCCGCCTGCCAGGACGCCGGCCTGGAGCTGGTCGCGGAGAAGGTCGAGACCGACGCCCAGATGGAGGCCGGCTGGGTGCTGGGATGCCGGCTCTTCCAGGGCCGCTACCTGGCGCACGCGCAGGTGGTGGCCGCCCCCGCGCTGACCCCGGCGCGGCTGAGCTGCCTGCGGCTGCTCGGCGTGCTGTCGCAGCCGGACGTCTCGTTCGAGGACATCGAGGGGCTCGTGCGGCTCGAGCCGGCACTCGCCGTACGCGTGCTCACCGTGGCCAACTCGGCGGCCGTCGGCGCGCGCCGGGAGATCGTGTCCGTGCGCGACGCGCTGGTGATGCTCGGGCTGAGCCAGCTGCGCGGCTGGCTGCAGCTGATGGTCTTCACCGACGTCGCGGGCAGCTCGTCGGAGCTGTTCTCCGCCGCACTCGTGCGCGCCCGCGCGTGCGAGCTGCTCGCCGGCGGCCGGCCGGGGCTGAGCAGCGACACCGCGTTCACCACCGGGCTGGTCTCCTCGCTCGACCTGCTGCTCGGGCAGCCGATCGAGTGGATCGTGGCCCGGATGGGTCTGGGTAACGACCTGCACTTCGCCCTGACGACCGGGGACGGCCCGCTCGGGGAGCTGCTGGACGCGGTCCGGCGCTACGAGCAGGGCGGCGAGCCGCCCGAGTACCACGGTTATGACTCCGCCGACCTGGCGCAGGCCTTCCTCGCCGGGATGGAGTGGTCGCGGCAGGGCGAGCTGGCCGCCGTGACCGGCGCAGCCGACCATCAGCCGCGGCACCGCCAGCCGCAGTAGCCCCCCTTCGCGTCGAGACTGCGCGACTGCCCCGGCGTGGGCCCTCTTCGCGTCGAGACTGCGCGACTGCCCCGGCGTGGCCCCCCTTCGCGTCGAGACTGCGCGACTGCCCCGGCGTGGCCCCCCTTCGCGTCGAGACTGCGCGAATGCTCCACGACGGCGCTCCCGCGCAAAGGCGCCGGACGATCGTGCATGCCGAACCCGCCACGATCGCCCGCCGCCCCGGGCCTGGGGACGATCGCGTGGATCGCCCGTCGCAGCGGGGCTGCCGCATGCGTTGTCACGAGCTGGTCGCCGTTCGCGAGCGTCGACAGCAGATTCGTGACGCAGCCCTGCGCGGAGCCAGGACACGAGGACGAGGGGCACCCGCGCAGTCTCGGCGCGAGGGGGTCGGTCCGCCACGTCGCGTCGAGACTGCGCGAATGTCCCGGGCTGCCATGAGAAGCGCGCACGCGCGGTGCTGAGATGCGCCGCTCCTCTCGGCAGACGGAAGGGGCTCACCGCTGTCGCGATGAGCCCCTGCACGTCAGCGGGATCAGCGCTTGATGTTGACGAGGTCTTCGAGCACCTGGTCGGAGGTCGTGATCACCCGCGAGTTCGCCTGGAAGCCCCGCTGGGCGAGGATCAGGTTGGTGAACTCGGCGGCGAGGTCGACGTTGGACATCTCCAACTGGCCGGCCGAGATCTGACCGCGGCGGCCCGTTCCGGCGGCGCCGAGGTCCGGCGTGCCGGAGCTGGTGCTCTGGCGGAACATCGTGTCGCCGACCTTCTCCAGCCCCATCGGGTTGGCGAAGTCGGCGATCATCAGCTGGCCGATCTGCTGCGGGCCGGTCGTGAACTGGCCGATGATCCGGCCGTTGACGTCGACGTTGAACGACTTGAGGTCCGGATCCGTCGTGTCGATGTTGATCCGAGCGCCGTCGATGCCCTGCACGTAGTCACCGTCGATCGTGGTGAGGTCGCCGTTGCCGTCGAGCTTGAACGCCCCGGCGCGGGTGTAGAGCCGCTCCCCGTTGCGCTCGACGACGAAGAACCCGTCGCCGTTGAGCATCAGGTCGGTGGGCTTGCCGGTCAGCTGCGCCGAGCCCTGGGTGTAGTTGGTCGTGGTCGCACCGACCTGCACGCCGAGCCCGATCTGGACCGGGTTGGTGCCACCCTGCGTCGCGGTCGGCGCGCCGCCGGCCGTGAGCATCTGGCTGAGGGTGTCCTGGAAGATCGTCTGCGCCGACTTGAACCCGATCGTGTTGGAGTTGGCGATGTTGTTGCCGGTCACGTCCAGCATGGTCTGGTTGGCGCGGAGGCCGCTGATCGCGGCGAAGAACGAGCGAAGCATGGTGGTGCGTCCTTTCTTCTGCCCGGCGCCTACCGGCCCCGGGTGGTCTGTGGTGGGTCAGGTCGTCGCGGCGTCGGTGCCGTCGTGCGTGGTGCCGGGAGCAGGTGCTGCAGCGCTGCCGCGGTCGGTCACCGACTGCACGACACCCAGAGCGACGTCCTTGCCGCCGACGTCGAGCAGCGGGGTGCCGCCCTTGAAGCTGACGCCGTCGACCGTGCCGGTGACCTGCTCGCCGGCGGCGTCGAGGTAGGTGACGCTGCGACCGATCAGGCTGCTGGCGCCGAACGCCATCTGTGCGGCCACGACCTGGGCGGTCTGGTCGGCGACGGCCTCCATCTTCTCCAGCGCGGTGAACTGCGCCGACTGGGCGAGGAACTGCGTGGAGTCCGTCGGGTTCATCGGGTCCTGGTAGCGGAGCTGGGCGACCAGCAGCTGCAGGAACGTGTCCTTGTCCATGCTGTTGGTGGCGGGCGCGGTGCTCGCCGTACCGGTGATCTGACCCATCAGGCCGCCGGTGGCCTCGGTTGCGGAAACGGTCACGACGTCCTCCTCACAGTCTCAGGTCGACACCCGCGGCTGCGGGCGCCTGGTCGGTCGGGTGGTTGGTGGGGTGATCCGTCGGGCCGGGTCGGCCCGGCGGTGCGTGCTGTCCGGCCGGATCGCCGTCGGTCTGCTGACGACCGTTCGTGCCCGGGCCGGTGGAGCCCGAGTACGCCGGACCGGACCCGGAGCCGAACGTCTGGCTCGAGGCCTGCGTGGTGGGGAGGTCCCTCACCGCGATCTGGGTGCTGGCCGCGCCGATGTTCTCCAGCAGGCGGCGCAGCTCGGGAGAGCCGTGGCGCAGCGCCTCCTGGGCGTCCGCGCCCGCGGCCAGCGTCACGTCGACCGCGCCGTCGCGCACCGTCACCACGATGCGCACGTCGCCCAGGTTCTCCGGGCTCAGCCGCAGCGTCAGCCGCTGGGTGCCGTCGCCGCGGGTGACCAGCCGCGTCACCTCGGGAAACACCTGCGAGCCGACCGGACCGGTCGGCTGGCTCGACGTGCTCGTCGTCGCGCCGGCGACGGTTCCGGTGCTCACACCTGCGGCGGTCAGTACCGCGGAGGTCGAGGGGTCCCCGCCGGTGGGCAGGGTGCTGTTGGGGGCACCTTGCGGGCCTGCGGTCATCTCGGGGACCGTGGCGCGTCGCGTCTCGGCGCCGACGGCTGTGGCGGGGTCGCCGGCCGAGCCGATCGCGCCGGCCGGGCCGGCCGGGCCGGTCGGGCCGGTCGGGCCCGGTCGGGCCCGGTGGGCCGGTCGGGTCAGATGTGGTCGGTGCTGGGGGAGGGGAAGGGTGGATGGATTTAACGCGCTATTCGAC
>JALZDI010000104.1 GCA_030862655.1 Actinomycetota bacterium
CCGCAAGCGCGACCCAGCCGCGCAGCCGCCTCGGGCGGCGGGGCCCGCGGGTCTTGCCGGTGGTCCTCGCGCCGTTCGCCCCGGAGCCCTGGGGGGGATCGGGCTCGTCGGCGTCCTGCGGTGCCGGCACCGGCAGCGTGTGCTCGAGGCCGTCGTCGCGTGTGGTCGGGGTGAGGTCCTCGGTCAGCTCCGGGTCGTCGTGTACGCCGTGGTCGAGCGCGTGCCGGACCCGGCGCAGCTGGTGCAGCAGCACCTTGGCGTCGGCCGGCCGGGCGTCGCGCTGCCGGGCCGTTACCCGCGCGACCAGCGCGTCGACGTACGGCGGGATCCCCTCGACCGAGGCCGACGGCGGCGGCACGTCCTCGTGCACGTGCTTGTAGGCCACCTGGATCGGGGTCTCGCCCTGGTGGGGCTTGCGGCCGGTGAGCAGCTCGTACAGCAGCACGCCGACCGAGTAGACGTCGGAGCGGGCGTCGGCCGTGCCGTCGGTCACCAGCTCGGGCGCCAGGTAGGACACCGTGCCCAGCAGTACGCCGGTCGTGGCGGTGTTGGTGGCCGTCGTGACCGCCCGCGCCAGCCCGAAGTCGGCGACCTTGACGCGGCCGTCGTCGGTGAGCAGGACGTTCTCCGGCTTCACGTCGCGGTGCACGAGGCCCGCGTCGTGCGCGGCCGCCAGGGCCGACAGCACCGGCTCCAGCAGCGCCACCGCCCGGGCCGGCGACAGCGGGCCCTGCTGGCGCATCAGGTCGCGCAGCGTGCAGCCGGGGACGTACTCCATCGCCAGGAACAGGGTGCCGGCGTCGTCGCCCTGGTCGAACACCCCGACCACGTTCGGGTGCGCCAGCCGCGCGGCCGAGCGGGCCTCGCGGATGAAGCGCGACACGAAGCTCTCGTCCTCGGCGTAGCCGGAGTGCAGCACCTTGACCGCCACCACCCGGTCGAGGCGGGTGTCGGTGGCCTCGTAGACCGTGGCCATGCCTCCGCGGGCGATACGCGGCCCGACGCGGTAGCGACCGTCGAGCAGCGTCCCGACGAGCGGGTCCGCTGCGGTGGTGTCCACGGTGGGTCCTTCCGGCTCGGGGCAGGCGGCGGATCCCGAGTCTAAGGACCCTGTCCCGGTGTGCCGGTGAGCCGCGCCGCCGCGGACGTGGCACAGGTCACCCAGACCGGCGCGGGTCGTCCGGTCAGCGCGGGTAGTCGCCGCGGGAGAACGCCCGCTGCAGGGCCAGCACGTTCGCCACGTAGGCGCGGGTGTCGTCGTACATGCCGTGGGTGCGCACTCCGGCGAGGCCCTGGTAGTACCCGGCTACGGCGTGCCGCCGGTCGGCGGCGTCGGTGAGCTGTGCGAGCAGCGTCACCCCGGCGGTGACGTTGTCGCGGACGCGCATGAGGTCGAGGTCACGACCGACGACACCGCTGATCCAGGAGCCGGTGGCGGGGATGACCTGCATCGCGCCGATCGCCGCGTCGGGCGAGACGTGGTGCTGGCGCCAGCCGGCCTCCTGCCAGCTGATGGCGAGCGCCAGGTCGGGGTCGACGCCCGCGCGCTCGGCCACTCGCGCGACCAGGCGGCGTACGACGGGGCGTGGCGGGTCGGGGTAGCCGCTCAGCTCGGTGCGCAGCCGCCGGACACGCGCCGGGGATGCCGCGGTGGCGCCGTCGGACTCCCCGGTCGTCTGCCCCGTGCCCTGCCCTCTGCCCTCCCCAGGGGTCTGCTCGGCGGCCCGGGCGGCGGCCACGACCACCGGCACCTTGACCCGCTCGCCGACGACCAGGTCCGTGTTGCCGCCGTTGGCCGCGACCAGCTCGTCGGTCCAGGCGTGGTAGCGCTCCGCGATCGCGGTCATCGTGTCGCCGGGGCGGACCCGGTGCCACTCGACGCGCCGCCGCCCGTCGTCGTGCCAGTCCGACGCCGCGGCCGCGGTCGCCGCCCGTGAGTCGCCGCCGGCGGCAGGCCGGTGTGCTGCCGGGATCCGCAGCACCTCGCCGGCGAGGATGCTGTCGCCGCCGGCGGGCAGGTCGTTGGCCTCCACGACGCGCGTGGTGGACGTGCCGTGCTCGGCCGCGATCTGCGACACCGTGTCGCCGGGCTGCACGACGTAGTCGAGCGCCAGCGGGCTCACCGCGACCAGCGCGTAGCCGGACAGCGCGCTACGGGTGCCCAGCCGGCGTGCTCGTGCGCGGCGCCAGGGGGCTTCGCGGGGGTGGGGCGGGCGGCGGGACATGACAGGTCCTCACGGTCGGGGAAGTGGACCGAAGTGGACCACCGTGCCGCACACCCCGGCCCTGTTGCCGTTGCGACAGGAGTGACTGGTGTGACTGTTATCGTTTCGTGACCTGGTGTCCGCGGTGGAGGCGGGTCAGTCGAGGTCGACGCGGACCAGGTCGTACTCGGTGTCCGGGGTGGGCTCGGTGTCGAAGCGCGCGTTGACCGCCCACAGCTCCCCGTCGGCGAACGTCGCCGTCGTCGGCACGTCGAAGGCCGCGTCGCGCACCACCTGCTCGACCGCGGCGGTCGTGCCGCCGTCGTCCAGCCGCACGACCGCGACCGTGTCGTCGCCGCCGCCCCGGACCACGAACAGCCGTCCCGCGCCCAGCTCCAGGCCGTCGCCGCCGGCCAGCGCGCCCTCGGTCATCTCGACGGCGTCGGTGGTCCCGGTGGCGGCGTCGACCAGGAACAGCGTGCCGGTGTTGGACTGGACCAGCACGAGCGTGTCCTCGCGCAGCGCCCGGATGCCGTTGGCGTTGAAGGCTGCCGGGTCGACCTCGAGGTCGCCGGTCAGCGGCAGCGTGGTGGCCCCGTCGGTTGCCGGCAGCGCGCCGCGGTCGCCCAGCGGTACGACGACCAGCCGTTGCCGGCCCGAGTCGGTGACGTAGACCGCGTCCCGGGTCACCGCGACGTCGTTGAGGAACACCGATCCCGGCGTCACCCAGCGGCCGAGCTCCTCGCCGGACCCGGCGTCGTAGGCGGTGACCGCACCGGTCGGCCCGCCGGCCACCCACAGCCGGTCGTGGCGCCGGTCGTGCTGCATACCGACCGCGACCCGGCCGTCGACGCCCGGCACCAGCACGTGCGTCCTCCCGGTCGACAGGTCACCGGTGACCACCCGGCCGTCGCCGAGCGAGCCGACGTAGAAGGTCGAGTCACGGTCGCTGGTGACCCCCTCCGGACGCAGGCCCGGCGGCAGCGCGATGGTGTCGCGCCTCTCGCACCGGTGGTCGCGGTCGTCGTCCCCCGCGGCGCTGAGGGCGCGGGTGTCGACCTGGCCGGGCCCAGCCGGGGCGGACCCGCCGTCGAAGGCGCCGACGGCGTATGTGGTCGCCAGCACGG
Organism: Actinomycetota bacterium; assembly: GCA_030862655.1. Next base: position 3,332 of record JALZDI010000104.1, read on the forward strand.
CCGCCACCAGGGCCACGGGCAGAAGAGCCTTGCGCACGACAGGACTGGAGAGCATGACGGCCTCCTCGGCTGCGCCCCTCGACCATGGAGGGTGCTCCCGGTAGTACGCCGCCGGTGTCTGCAGGGATTGCGGCGCAGCGGAACCGTCAGCCGGGGATGAGCAGAAGCTTGCCGGTGGTACGGCGACCGGCGAGGTCCTCGTGCGCCCGGCCCGCCTCGGCGAGCGGGTAGCGCGCCCCGATCCGCACCGACAGCTCGCCCCGGGCCGCCGAACCCAGCACGTCGGAAGCGCGCCAGCGCAGCTCGTCGCGGTCGGCGACGTAGTGGGCCAGCGTCGGCCGGGTGAGGTACAGCGACCCCTTGGAGTTCAGCGTCTGCGGGTCGACCGGCGGCACCGGGCCGCTGGCGCCGCCGAACAGCACCAGCGTGCCGCGCCGGCGCAGGCTGTCCAGGCTCGCGTCGAACGTCGACCGGCCCACCCCGTCGTACACGACCGCGACACCCGCGCCGTCGGTCAGCCGCCGGACCTCCGCGGCGACGTCGGCCTCGGTGTAGTCGATCACCTCGGCCGCACCGGCCTCACGGGCCAGGCGTGCCTTCTCGGCGCTGGAGGTGGTGGCGATGACGCGACCACCCTTGCGCGCCACCATCTGGGTGAGAAGCAGCCCCACGCCGCCGGCGGCGGCGTAGACCAGCACGTCGTCGCCGGCCTGCACAGGGTAGGTCGACTCGCACAGGTAGTGCGCGGTCATGCCCTGCAGCATCAGCGCGGCCGCGGACTCGTCGTGGAGACCCTCGGGCACCGGGACAGCCCGCTCGGCGGGTACCAGCGCCTGGCTGGTGTAGCCGCCGCCGGACACCCCGGCCCAGGCGACGTGGTCGCCCACGGTCACCTCGGTCACGCCCTCGCCCACCGACCGCACCACACCGGCCCCCTCGGAGCCGGCGACGAACGGCAGGTCCATCGGGTACTGGCCGGACCGCTGGTAGATGTCGATGAAGTTCACGCCGCACGCGGCGACGTCGACGACCAGCTCACCCGGCCCCGCCTCGGGCGCGGGGCGCTCCTGCAGCTCCAGCACCTCCGGCCCACCGGTGCGTTCGACGACGACGGTCTGCATGCGCCCGACCGTACACCGCCAGCGCGTCAGCCGATCTGCCCGCGGATCTCCCCGGCCGGGAACGGCCCGGTGTGCACGTTGACGTAGGTCGCGCCCGCGCGTAGCGCACGCACCAGCTCGCCGAACTCGCGCCCGGCGATGCCCTGGTCGGACGGCCCGAGGACGTCGGCAGGCCGCAGCGTGCCGGTGACCTCACCGCTGCGTGGGCACGCCGGCGTGCGTGCGGTCCCGCCGCCGATGTTGGTGCACAGGAACGCCGAGACGCCACCGGCCGTCGAGCGGCGGCCCAGGTGGATGTGCGCCTGTTGCACCCTGCCGCTGAGCCCGTCGTAGGACAGCGTGTACGTGATCCGCCGCGCGGCGGTGTCGATCGTGGCGTCGAAGGTCCCGTTGCCCGGTGAGGACACCGTGGGCACCTCCGCGAAGCCGCGCAGCGTCGCGCTTCCGGTGTCGCCGCCGGTGGCGATCGCCGTCGCCGCGACACCCCCGACCAGCAGTGCCGAGGCCCCCACCACTACCTTGAGACGAACTCCGGTCATCTGCTCCACCCCTCCCCGGCGGCGGAGCGCAGGGCGTCGACTCGCACAGCACATCCCGCCGCCCTCGTCTCGCAGGGTTCCCGCCCCCCGCAGGGGTGTCAATGCACCGTGCGGGTGGTTCTGGAGCGGCGGCTCAGGGGTCGGTCGGCTCCAGCGGCATGGCCCGGACGCGCGCGTGGAAGCGCCGGCCGAGACCCAGCGCCTGCAGCGGGTGCTTCCAGTGCCAGTGGGGGTCGGCGATGCCGCGGACCAGGTGCTCGACCAGCTCCGCGGGCCAGTCGCGGCCGAGCGTCGCCAGCCGACGGCGCAGCTCCTGCTCGACCGCGTCCAGTGGCTGTCCGCGCCAGACCCGGACCATGCTGTCGGCGACCGCGCGGATGCGGGCCACGACGTACTCCGGGTCGTCCGCGTCCCAGCCGCTGTCGTCCTGCTGCTGCACGTGTCCATGCTCGCACCCGCGTGTGCGCGCCGCGGGGCTTTGGCGCAGGCACCGCTCTGGCAGGCTTGGGGTGTGAGCACCATGTCCATCACCGAGGTCGTCACCCACTGGCTCAGCCTGCGCGAGGTGGCCGACCGGCTCGGAGTCAGCCCCAACAAGGTCCGGCAGATGGTCCGCGAGCAGCAGCTCGCGGCGCTGCGGCACGGCGAGGTCCGCGAGCCGGAGGTGCCCGCGGAGATGCTGCTCGACGACGCCGTGGTCAAGGGCCTCGGGGGCACGCTCACCGTGCTCTCCGACGCCGGGTACGACGAGGAGGAGTCGGTGCGCTGGCTGTTCACCGCCGACGACTCGCTGCCCGGTCGCCCCATCGACGCGCTGCGCGAGAACCGGGGCACCGAGGTGCGCCGCCGCGCGCAGGCGCTGGCGTTCTGACCGGCGTACCCGCGGGCGTCGGCGGGGGTGTCACCAGGTGCGGTGGGTGGCGACCTCGGCCAGCTCACGCAGCGCGGAACGCACCTCCGCGTCGGCGACGGGCAGGTGCTCCACCGACGTGACCGCGGCCGAGGTGAGCTCGTTGATCAGCTCCTCGACCGAGGCCAGCGCGCCACTGGCCTTGATGATGTCGCGAAGCTGCTGCACGCCGTGGTCGTCGAGCCGGTGGTGCCCGAACAGCCGGTCGAGCCCGGCCTGCCCCTCGGCGTCGGCGCGCTCGCGCGCCAGCGCCATCAGCACCGTGCGCTTGCCCTCGCGCAGGTCGTCGCCGGCCGGCTTGCCGGTCACCTCTGGGTCGCCGAACACCCCGAGCACGTCGTCGCGCAGCTGGAACGCCTCGCCCAGCGGGAGGCCGTACGACGTGAGCGCGGCCAGCAGCGCGTCGTCGCCGCCGGCGAGCGCGGCGCCGAGGTGCAGCGGACGCTCCACGGTGTACTTCGCCGCCTTGTAGCGCACCACCCGCATCGCCTGAGGCACCGACGTCTGCCCGGAGCTCTGCGCCACCAGGTCGAGGTACTGGCCGGCGACCACCTCGGTGCGCAGCGCGTCGAAGTAGCGCAGGCCCCGCAGCACCTGCGCGTCGTCCAGCCCGCAGGTCCGCAGCATCTCGTCGGAC
>JALZDI010000105.1 GCA_030862655.1 Actinomycetota bacterium
TGCTGCGTCGCGTCCTCGATGCCGTTGCGGGTCTCGTTGGTGAACTTGCAGAAGTTCACCTTCCACGCGTGGCTGGACTGCGCGAGCATCTTGATGTTCGCGCCGGCGCAGAACATGCGCTCCAGGCCGCCGGTGACCACGACCGACTTGACGGCGGGATGCTCGAACCGCAGCCGCTGGACCGCGTCGTAGAGCTCGATGTCGACGCCGAGATCGTAGGAGTTGCTCTTCAGCTCGTAGCCCGGAACGATCCCGCCGTCCTGGTCGACGAGCAGGGTCAGCGTCGCCACCGCGCCGTCGACGTCGAGACGCCAGTGCCGGTAGCGGTCCGGGGATGTGTCGAACGAGACGGCCGGAACCCTCTCGCCGGCCGGGGCCGCGGCGTCTGCCGTTCGTTCCTCCGGCTGGGTGATGGTGTCGGCTGCGGCGGTCATCGCACTCCTCCAACGCGTCGGTCTGCCTGGGACTGCCTGGCGCATGACTCTACAAGACTGCTGCGTCTCGTCAAGAGGGCGTAGCATGTTTTTCCCGAGCGCGCGTCCCGGCAGCACACCCGGCGGCCACTACAGTGAGTGACCCGTCCGGATGAGGAAGGACCCACCGTCGTGCCATCTGCCCGCAGCAGCGTCGCCGAGGAGCCCGGGAGCCCCGGGGGCTCGGACGCGTCCGCGCGCCCGTCCCCGCGGGTGTTGCAGCGGCGGCGGGAGACCGGCGCGACCAGCGCCCGGTCGCTGCTGCTGACCGTGCTCGGGGAGTTCGCGCTGCCGGCGGGCCAGCCGGTGTGGACCGGGGCGTTCCTCGGCGTACTCGGCGCGCTGGGGGTCGAGGAGAAGGCGGCGCGGCAGGCGCTCGCCCGCACGGCCACCGAGGGGCTGCTGCGGGCCGAGCGCGTCGGTCGCCGCACCCGGTGGCACCTGACCGACCGCGGCAGCCAGCTCCTCGAGGAGGGCACGGAGCGGATCTACGGCTTCATGCGCGGACAGCGTCGCTGGGACGGCCGCTGGCTGGTGCTCGCCGTCACCGTCCCCGAGACGCAGCGACAGCTGCGGCACAAGCTGCGCACGCGGCTCACCTGGGCGGGGATGGGCTCGCCGGCGCCGGGCCTGTGGGTGGTGCCGGACGGCGGCCGCGTCGACGAGGTCCAGACCATCGTCGCCGAGCTCGGCATCGAGCACAGCACCATGTCGTGGGTCGGCCCCTCGTCGGGGATCGGCGACCCCCAGGACGTGGTCGCCGCCGCCTGGCGGCTCGACGAGGTCGAGGACGCCTACGACGGGTTCGTGGCCGAGTTCGCCGACCGGCAGGTGATCGACCGCGAGGAGGCGTTCGTCGCGCAGGTCCAGCTGGTGCACGCCTGGCGGCTGTTCCCCGCGGTCGACCCGGCGCTGCCGGCGGAGCTGCTCGACCACGACTGGCCCGGTCCTGACGCCGCGGCGGTGTTCCACCGCTGCCACGACCGCTGGCACCGCCGGGCGCAGGCGCACTGGCGCGCGCTCTGCGCCGACGCCGCCGACCGCCTGTGACGTGAACGCGGCGTCTAGTTGTCTTCCTTCCAGAACCGCACGTAGTCGAACTCCACGCCCATCTTGTTGACGCCCTGGGCGGGCGGGGCGATCCAGCCGGCAAACTTGCCCGGCTCGTACTCGGGCTTCATCAGCGACCGGACGTCGGCGCGGTCCTGCTCCGAGGGCAGCCACGCATCGACCTGGGCGTCCCACTCCTCCTGGGTGAGCACCTCGCCGTCGGGGCTGACGTGGGCGTCGGCGTACACGCCCACACCGCGGTTGAAGCCCTCGTGCGGGAGCGTCAGCCGGTGGGGCAGGCCCGCCTCCTCGAGCGCCTGGTTCCAGCGGCGGATGCCGTTCTCGCAGTCGGCGACGTACTCGTCGCGCAGGTCGAGGTTCAGCGCGTTCAGCAGCGGCACGGTCTCGGTGACCAGCTTGCCGTCCTCAACCTTGGTCATCTCGCGGGTCTCGTTGTGCAGCTCGTGGTCGTCCTTGCGGCGGCGCTCCTGCCAGCGCCCCTTGAGGCCCGCGGTGTAGTACGCCGCGGCGTTCGACGACAGCTCGGACCCGAACAGGTCCATGGACACCGAGAACTGCTGGTTCAGGTACTTCTGGATCGTGGAGAACGGAATCCCGCCGTGCGGCAGGATGTCGTCGGTGCCGTGCTCCTGCATCAGCTCCGCGGTCCGCTCGACCACGCGCTGGATGCCCGTGGTGCCCACGAACATGTGGTGCGCCTCCTCCTTGAGCATGAACTCGCAGGTGCGCGCCAGCGGGTCGAAGCCGCTCTCCTTCAGCGTGCCGAGCTGGTACTTCCCGTCGCGGTCGGTGAAGTAGGTGAACATGAAGAAGTTCAGCCAGTCGGTGGTGTCCTCGTTGAAGGCGCCGAGGATGCGCGGGTTGTCGTAGTCACCGCTGTTGCGCCGCAGCAGCTCCTCGGCCTCCTCGCGGCCCTCACGGCCGAAGTAGGCCTGCAGCAGGTAGACCATCGCCCACAGGTGACGGCCCTCCTCCACGTTGATCTGGAAGAGGTTGCGCATGTCGTAGAGGCTGGGGGCGGTCGCGCCGAGCTGACGCTGCTGCTCCACGCTGGCCGGCTCGGTGTCGCCCTGTACGACGATCAGGCGCTGCAGCTCGGCGCGGTACTCCCCGGGGACCTCGGTCCAGGCCTTCTCGCCCTTGTGCTGGCCGAAGCTGATCTCGCGGTCCGGGTCGGTCTCCGCCAGGAAGATGCCCCAGCGGTACTCCTCCATCGGCACGAAGTCGTAGACGGCCCACCCCTCGCGGTCGATCGCGACCGCGGTGCGCAGGTAGACCTCCTTGGTCGGCACCTGCGGGCCGAGGCTCTTCCACCAGTCGATGAACTTCGGCTGCCACCGCTCCAGCGCACGCTGCAGCTTGCGGTCGCTCGCCAGCTCGACGTTGTTGGGAATCCGCTCGCTGTAGTCGATCCTGCTCACCGGGCCGGTGGGCTCGGGAGCGGCTCCCAGGCGGTCGTCGGTGGTCGTCATCGGCTCTTGCCCTTCTCTGCGGAGTTCAAGGTTTTTCCACGCATACGTATCGTCTCGCAATTTATCTGTAGCATGTCCGCCGTCAAGGGGCCCTGTCAAGGTTCTCCGCGCCCGTCAGTCGCCGGGCGCGGAGGCGAGCGCCCGGAGGACGCGGGGGCTCGAGCCGTTCTCGGCCAGGTACCGGGCCGCGGCGCGCAGCACGAACAGTCCGGAGTTCAGGTTCAGGTCGAGGACGTCGTCGTCGATCTCCCCGTCGGTGAGATCGGTCAGCCGGGTGAACGTCCACCCGCCCGCGCAGTGCACCAGCGCGGTGAGGCGGCCACCCTTGTCGTCAGCCCTGCGACGACATGCTCCACATCTATGTCGTCTCGCGCATCTGGTGTAGCATTATCGCTGGGGTCCGCGCATCGCCGTGCACCCGGTCGCGGCCGGGCAGCCGGGTGTGTGAGCCTCGAGTCATGACCGTGCCCGCCATGTCCACCGCCGCCCACATCGATCTCGCGCAGTCCGTGACCGCGAGCAACTACCACCCGTTGCCGGTGGTGATCGCCGAGGCCGAGGACGTCTGGGTGACCGACGTGGAGGGGCGGCGCTACCTGGACTGCCTGGCCGGCTACTCCGCGCTGAACTTCGGCCACCGGCACCCCGACCTGGTGGCGGCCGCACGCGAGCAGCTCGAGCGGGTCACGCTGACCAGCCGGGCCTTCCACAGCGACCAGCTGGGGCCGTTCTGCCGCGACCTCGCCGCGCTGGCGGGGATGGACGCCGTGCTGCCGATGAACACCGGCGCGGAGGGGGTCGAGACCGCGATCAAGGTCGCGCGCCGCTGGGGCGTCGAGGTCAAGGGCGTCGGCGTGGACCGGGCGCAGATCGTGGTCGCCGCGGACAACTTCCACGGGCGCACCACCACGCTGGTCGGCTTCTCCACCGACCCCGTCGCCCGCGACCACTACGGCCCGTTCGCCCCCGGGTTCACCGTCGTGCCCTACGGCGACGTCGCCGCGGTGCGTGCCGCGATCACCCCGGACACGGTCGCCGTGCTCCTGGAGCCGGTGCAGGGCGAGGCGGGCGTGATCGTGCCTCCGGAGGGCTACCTCGCCGACGTACGCAGGACGTGCACCGAGGAGCGTGTGCTGTTCGTGGCCGACGAGATCCAGTCCGGGCTCGGTCGCACCGGCAGCACCTTCGCCTGTGACCTCGAGAACGTGACCCCCGACGTCTACGTCCTCGGCAAGGCCCTCGGCGGGGGCATCCTGCCGGTCTCGGCAGTGGTGGCCGACCGCGACGTGCTGGGGGTGCTCACCCCCGGCAGCCACGGGTCCACGTTCGGCGGCAACCCGCTGGCCGCCGCGGTCGGGCAGGCCGTCGTAGGACTGCTGCGGACGGGGGTCTACCAGCAGCGAGCACGCGAGCTCGGCCACCGGCTGCACGCGAGGCTGACCGACCTCGTCGGCCACGGCGTGCAGGCGGTGCGCACCCGCGGTCTGTGGGCCGGTCTCGACATCGAACCGCGGCTGATGACCGGCCGGCAGATGTGCGAGCGTCTGGCCGCCCGCGGCGTGCTGGCCAAGGACACCCACGGCTCCACGATCCGCCTCGCGCCACCGCTCACGATCGAGCCCGGCGACCTGGACTGGATGTGCGACCAGATCGCGTACGTGCTCAGGCAGACGGGCGCTCACCCCAACGGGTGAGCAGCCCGCGGGCGATGTCGACGTCGGCGCGCAGGGAACGGTCGCCGAGCCCGGGCGGCAGGTGCGCGAACGCGTCGGCCAGCCACGGGCCGACACCGGCCGGCGCGAGGTGCTCGGGCGTCAGCCCGGCCAGGGCGACCGCCCGACAGGCCGCGACCAGCTCGCAGGCCAGCACGGTCCGCAGCTCCGACAACAGCCGGGTGGTGAGGCCGGCCGACTGCGGGGCGAAGCTGGCGTGGTGCTCGGCCCCCCGCGACAGCGTCGCCGTGCCCAGGGTGGCCGGCTGGGCCGCGGAGCGAGCCTCAGCAAGGGCGTCGTGGGCGACGTACTCCAGCATCAGCGCCCCCGAGCTCGGTGCCGGTCCGTCGGCGAGGAACCGGCTCAGCCCGGTCAGCTCGGGGTCGATCAGGTTGGCCAGCCGGGACGTGGACAGGGTCGCCACACTGTGCAGGGCCAGCCGCAGCGCGTCCATCTGCAGCGCGATCGGCATCGCGTGCCAGTTGCCGTTGTGCAGGACCGCGCCGTCGGTGACCAGCGGGTTCTCGGCCGCGGCGTTGATCTCGACCCGCAGCGTCTGCTCCAGTGCCCGGACCAGCTCGGCGGCCGGTCCGAGCACCTGCGCGAACGCACGCAGCCCGAAGGGGTCCTGCACCCGCGCCGGCGCGCCGGGCAGACCTGTGAGGAGGTCGCGCATCCGAGCCGCGACCCGTGCCTGCCCCTCGTGCGGACGGGCCGCGTGCACCCGGGCGTCGAAGGCCTCGTCGTTGCCACGCATGGCCACGTGCGTCAGCGCTGCGACGACGGGAACCACATCGACCAGGCTGCTCGCGTCCACCAACGCCAGGCAGCACTCCGCCAGCGTGATCGCGTTGCTCGAGAGCAGGGCCAGCGCACTCGCGTCGCCCAGGACCTCGCCGATGGCCAGCCCCAGCTCGGCCAGCGCGCCCAGGTCGCCGGTGCCCAGCGCCCCGCCGCGATGCAGCACCGGTGGAGCATCACGGTTCAGCAGGTCGAGGACTGCGTCAGCCACCGCCGCGTCGAGCCCCGAGCCGCCCCGGGCGAGCTGGTTGACCCGCACCAGCAGCCCGATCCTCACGACCTCCTCGCTGTAGGCGGTGAGGCCGGTGGTCGCGTGCGAGGCGAGCAGACGGCGCCCGTGCCGCTCGTCGGCGGGCTCGGTGTCGTGGTTGGCGCCGACGCCGGTCGTGCGCCCGTAGACCGCACGGGTTCTCGCCGCCCGCTCGACCACCCGGTGGGTCTCGCTCATCAGGGCACGGGCGCCGTCCGACAGTGCGACTGGAGTCCGGTGTCGACCCACGTCGACCGCGGCGCGCGGACCCAGCTCGTGTCCCGAGACGACGAACACCGAGGTGGTCATCGGTCCGGGAGACCGGCCATGCCGTGGCTGAAGTAGCGGCGCTGGATGCGGCCCATCCGGTAGCGCACCGGTTCGCTGAGGAACTGGCCGCAGAGCACGCCGGCGCCCAGTGCCAGAGCGGTCGCGAAGGCAGCCGACAGCGAGGAGAGCCCGCCGACGGCGTCGCCGGTGACCAGGCTGACGAAGCCGCGGTAGGTGGTCAGCCCCGGCACGAGCGGGATGATGCCGGCCATGGCCACGATCAGCGGCGGCAGCCTGAACCGCCGCGACAGGATCGCGCCGGCGAGCCCGATCAGCGTCGCGGCCACGAACGAGCTCGCGACCAGCCCGACGCCGGCGTAGCTGAGCAGCAGGTACACCGCGGAGCCGGCGGCTCCGGCGGCGCTCGCCGCCACGGTCCCGCGCAGCGGGGCGTAGCTGGCGACGGCGGCCGCGGCGGCCACGAC
>JALZDI010000014.1 GCA_030862655.1 Actinomycetota bacterium
GCGCAGCTGGTCGGCGGACCGGTCGTGGCCGCGCTCGGCGTACTGCTGCTCAGCCGGGTCGGGGCCGGCGCCGGCTACGTCGGCGACGTGCTGCCCGGCATCTGCCTGTTCGGGGCCGGGATGACGTTGCTGGTGGCACCGCTCACCTCCACCGTGCTGGCGGCGGCCCCCGACGAGGACGCGGGCATCGCCAGCGGGGTCAACAACGCGGTGGCACGGGCGGGGGGTCTGCTGTTCGTCGCGGCGCTGCCGACCCTGGTGGGGCTGTCCGGCGACGACTACCGCCGGCCCGAGGCCTTCACCGACGGGTACCGCGCGGCGCTGCAGGTCTGCGCGGTCGTGCTGGTGCTCGCCGCCGCCGTGGCCACGCTGGTCCCCCGCCACCAGTCCGTCTAGCCCACCCCCTTCGCGCCGAGACTGCGCGAACGCCCCACCGCTTCGCGCCGAGACTGCGCGAACGCCCCACCGCTTCGCGCCGAGACTGCGCGAACGCCCCGGGTATTCTCGACGGCGATGCACACGGCGACCCGCACCGACCGGCCCGCGGCCGACGGCGCCTATGTGCGTGCCCGTGACCTGCTGCGCGAGCCGGGCGTCGTCGTCCTCTCCGGCGCCGGGATGAGCACCGACTCCGGCATCCCCGACTACCGCGGGCCGGGCGCCCCGCGGCGGATGCCGATGCACTTCAGCGAGTTCACGTCCGGGCCGGAGGCGCAGCAGCGCTACTGGGCGCGTAGCCACCTCGGCTGGCAGCGGATGTCGGCCAGCCGGCCCAACCCCGGGCACGACGCGCTGGCGCACATGGAGCGGCAGGGCCGCGTGTCCGCCGTCATCACCCAGAACGTCGACGGCCTGCACCAGCAGGCAGGCAGCCAGGTCGTCGTGGACCTGCACGGCCGGATCGCCGACGTGGTCTGCCTGTCCTGTCGCGGTCGGTCCAGCCGCCTGGCTCTGCACCACCGGCTCACCGAGCTCAACCCCGGCTTCGGCGTGGAGGCCGAGGTCGAGATCCGCCCGGACGGCGACGTCGACCTGGCCGACGTCAGCGGCTTCCGGCTGGCCGGCTGCACCGGATGCGGTGGTCCGCTGAAGCCCGACGTCGTCTTCTTCGGCGAGAACGTGCCGAAAGGCCGGGTCGAGCGCTGCTACGCCCTGGTCGACCGGGCCAGCGCGCTGTTGGTGTCCGGGTCCTCGCTGGCGGTGATGTCGGGCCTGCGGTTCGTCCGGCACGCGCACCGCGCCGGCATCCCGGTGGTGATCCTCAACCGCGGCCCGACGCGTGGCGACGACCTCGCTACGGTCAAGCTCGACGCCGGCTGCAGCGCGACACTGCAGGCGCTGTCCGACGAGGCGGGTGCATGACCGCCCGCGTCGACGCGCACGTGCACCTGGTCAACTTCCTGCAGCACGTGGGCGACGGGGAGGCGCTGCTCGGTGCGCTGGACCGGGCCGGTGCCGACCGGGCGGTGGTGTTCGGCCTCGCGGTGAAGAAGAAGTGGGCGGTCACCGAGCCGATGCGCCCCGCCTACTACCTCGACGACAACGCGCCCTGCGCCGGCTTCCCGCTCACCGACGAGCTCGTCGCCGACCTGGTGAACGCCCTTCCGCCGCACCGGCGCGCCCGCCTCGCCCCGCTCATCTGCGGATTCGACCCGACCGACTTGCTGGCCGTCGAGCACATCGAGAGGATGATCTCGCGACACGACATCTGGCGCGGCGTGGGTGAGCTGCTGCTGCGCCATGACGACCTGACAAATCTCACCTACGGCGAGAACGCCCGGGCCGGTCATCCCGCGCTCGACCCGGTCCTCGACCTGTGTGCGCAGCGGGAGTGGCCGGTTCACGTGCACCAGGACTCCAGCTCCGCCGGCCGTTGGGACGCCTTCGAGTACGTCGGGGAGATGCGGCAGATGCTCGACCGGCACCCGCGGACGACCGTGGTCTGGTGTCACGCCGGGGCGTCGCGCCGGGTCCAGCCCGGCGAGCACGTGTCGATGGTGCGCGACATGCTCACGTCGTACCCGCGGTTGCACGTCGACCTGTCGTGGGCGGTGTACGACGAGCTGGTCACCCGCGACAACCGCCCCGACCGTGCGTGGGTCGACCTGGTCGGCGAGCTCGCGGACCGGTTCGTGATCGGCAGCGACGTCTTCGGCTCGTTCGAGCAGCTGCCGGACAAGCTCGACCGCTTCGACCTGCTGCTCGACGAGCTGCCCGGCACGGTCGCCGAGCAGGTCGCGCACGGCAACGCCGAGCGCCTCTGGTTCGGCTGAGGCGGGGCACTCGCGCAGTCTCGACGCGAAGGGTGTTCGGGGGAACCTTTCGTGCGTCAGAGCATCACGCCGATCTCGTCGAGCGAGGCGTGCAGGTCGGCGGGGTCGAGGTAGACGCGGAACGCGTGCGCCCGCTGCAGCTCGTCGGTGCTGTAGCCGCCGCACACCAGGCCGACGCCGAGCATCCGCGCCCGCCGGGCCGCCAGCATGTCCCACACCGCGTCGCCGACCGCGATGCAGTCCAGCACGGACGCGTCGATCTTGTCGGCGGCGGCCAGGAACATCTCAGGGTTGGGCTTGGCGTGGTCCACGTCGGCGCTGCAGACGTAAGGCGGCGTCTTGGGCAGGTCGAGCTTCTCCAGGTGTGCCTCGACCTCGTCGGCCTTGCCGCTGGAGGCGATCACCCACGGCACACCGGCCTCCGACAGCGCCAGCAGGATCTCGCGGGCGCCGGGCAGCGGCTGCACCCAGTCGAGGCCCTCGAAGTAGTACCGGCCGTGCAGCTCCTCGGCCTTCTCCTGCTGCGCCTTGCTCAGCTCGACCCCGGACTCCCTCGTCACCCGGTGCGCCAGCAGGCCGCCGCTCATGCCGATGCGCCGGTGGATGCGCCACACCGCAAGGTCGACGCCGACCTCGGCGAAGGCGCGCTGCCAGGCGGTGACGTGCTGGTACACGCTGTCCAGCAGGGTGCCGTCGAGGTCGAACACGAACGCGGGCTCCGCCGGTGTGGCGAGCTGCCTGGCCATGGTGGTCTCCTACACCTTCGCAGCGCCTGTGGTCTCCCCGTGCTCCACGCAGCGGGCGGACCACCCGCGGGGGACGACCTGCACCACCATCCGCCGCCGGCAGTGCGGGCAGTAGCGCGGCGGCTCGAGGAGCCGCAGCCGCGCGCACCGCTCGTGTACGCCGCTGTCGAGGCGATCACCGCAGTGGTCGCAGAACATCGCCGTACTCGTCATCGCGGCACTCACAGGGTCTTGGACAGTTCCTTGATCGGCATCTGCAGGTCGGTGAGCATGGCCAGGTCCTCCTCAGGGTCCCGGCCGAGCGTGGTCAGGTAGTTGCCGACGATGACCGCGTTGACGCCGCCGAGCAGCCCGTCGCGGGTGCCGAGGTCGCCGAGGGTGATCTCGCGGCCGCCGGCGTAGCGCAGGATCGTGCGGGGCATCGCGAGCCGGAACGCCGCTATCGTGCGCAGCGCGTCTCGGGAGTCCATCACCGGCAGGTCGCCGAACGGCGTTCCGGGGCGGGGGTTGAGGAAGTTCAGCGGCACCTCGTGCGGCTCGAGGTCGGCGAGCTGCGCGGCCAGCTCCGCCCGCTGCTCGAGCGTCTCGCCCATGCCGACCAGTGCGCCGCAGCACAGCTCCATGCCGGACTCGCGGATCATCTGGCAGGTGTCGAAGCGCTCGTCCCAACTGTGCGTGGTGACGACGTTGGGGAAGTAGGAGCGCGCCGCCTCGAGGTTGTGGTTGTAGCGGTGCACCCCCATGGCCTTGAGCTCGTCGACCTGCGCCTGGGTGAGCATGCCCAGCGAGCAGGCGATGTTGATGTCGACCTCGTCCTGCACGGCCTTGATCGCGTCACGCACCTGCGACAGCAGCCGCTGGTCCGGCCCACGGACGGCCGCGACGATGCAGAACTCCGAGGCGCCGGTGGCCGCGGTCTGCTTGGCGGCCTCCACCAGCTCGGGGATGTTCAGCCACACTGACCGCACGGGCGACTCGAACTGGCCCGACTGGCTGCAGAAGTGGCAGTCCTCGGGGCAGCCGCCGGTCTTCAGGGACACGATGCCCTCCACCTCGACCTCGGGCCCGCAGTGGCGCATCCGCACCTGGTGGGCGAGCTCGAGCACCTCCGGTACCCGCTCGTCGGGCAGCGTGAGCACCTGCAGCAGCTGCGCCTCGTCGAGGCCGCGCCCCTCCTCGAGCACCTGACGGCGCGCCGTGGCCAGCAGCTCCTCGGCCGGGTCGTGGGCGGGCTGGTTCGCGGGGTATGTCGCCACGTCAGTCACTCCGGCAGGCTAACGTCGCGGCCCATCGACCGGTACGGCGGTCTCAGCGCTCGGCCCGCGGCGGTAACCTGCCCCACGCCATGACAGGCCCGCAGCACGACCCCTCCACCGCACAGCTGCTCGACTTCGACCGCGAGCACCTGTGGCATCCCTACACGTCGGCCACCGAGCCGATGCCCGCCCATCTGGTCACCGGAGCGCAGGGGGTGCGGCTGCGGCTCGGCGACGGCCGGGAGGTCGTCGACGCGATGTCGTCGTGGTGGTGCGCGATCCACGGCTACCGCCACCCCGAGCTCGACGCGGCGCTGCACGAGCAGGCGTCCCGGATGTCGCACGTGATGTTCGGCGGGCTGACCCACGAGCCGGCGATCCGGCTCGCCGAGCGGCTGGTCGACATCACGCCGAGCGGCCTCGAGCACGTCTTCCTCGCCGACTCCGGCTCGGTGTCGGTCGAGGTGGCGCTGAAGATGGCGCTGCAGTGGCAGCGCGGGCGCGGGCAGGCTCGTCGTACTCGCGTGCTGTCTGTGCTCGGCGGGTACCACGGCGACACGTTCGGCGCGATGAGCGTGTGCGACCCGGTGGGCGGCATGCACTCGATGTTCTCCGACGTGCTGGCCCCGCAGGTGTTCGCGCCGCGGCCGCCTGGCGGCATCGACGCAGACATCAGCGCCTGGGCACGTGAGGTCACCGACCTGGCCGAGCGGCACGCCGACGAGCTCGCCGCGGTCATCGTCGAGCCGGTGCTGCAGGGCGCTGGCGGCATGCACGTGTACAACCCCGAGTGCCTGCTCGTGCTGCGGGAGGTGGCCGACCGCACCGGCGCGCTGCTGGTGTTCGACGAGATCGCCACCGGCTTCGGCCGCACCGGCGTGATGTTCGCCGCCGACCATGCCGGCGTCGCGCCCGACCTGATGTGCGTGGGCAAGGCACTCACGGGTGGCTACTTGACCCTGGCGGCTGTGCTGTGCAACCGCGAGGTCGCGCACGGCATCGGCGACTCCGAGTCCGGCGTGCTCATGCACGGTCCGACGTTCATGGGCAACCCGCTGGCGTGCGCGGTCGCCGGCGCGAGTATCGACGTGCTGCTGGCGACCGGCTGGGAGACCCAGGTACGCCGGATCGAGGATGCCCTGCGCACGGGCCTGGCCCCGGCTGGGGACCGGTCCGGCGTACGCGAGGTGCGGGTGCTCGGGGCCGTGGGCGTGGTCCAGCTCGACCACGAGGCCGACGTCGCCGCGCTGTCGGGGCGCGCGCTCGAGCACGGGGTGTGGCTGCGGCCGTTCCGCGATCTCGTCTACACCATGCCGCCGTATGTGTGCACCGACGACGATTTGGCCCGGATCTGCGGCGCCGTCGTGGCCGCGGTGACGCCGTGAGCCGGCCGGGGTCCGCGCTGGGCCGGTGGCTCTCCGCGCAGGCACGCGCCCGGGAGGACGCCGGTCTCACCCGCGCGTTGCGGCCCCGGCCCCCGCATGCCGACGCCGTGGATTTGGCGGGCAACGACTACCTCGGGCTGGCGACCGACCCGCGGGTGAGCGCGGCCGCCGCGGAGGCCGCGCGCGTGTGGGGAGCCGGTGCGGGCGCGTCGCGGCTGGTCACCGGCACGCTGGACCTGCATGTGGATCTGGAGCGCGCACTCGCGGGCTTCTGCGGGCAGGCCGCGGCCCTGCTCTTCTCCACCGGCTACCACGCCAACCTCGGCGCGGTCACCGCCCTCTCCGACGACGACACGCTGATCGTCTCCGACGCGCATGTGCACGCCTCGCTCGTGGACGCCTGCCGGCTGGCGCGCGGTCGCGTGCACGTGGTGCCGCACGGTGACCTGGGCGCCGTGGCAGCGGCCCTGTCCGAGCGAGCCGAGTCCCGCGCCCTGGTGCTGTGCGAGTCGGTGTACTCGGTGCTGGGTGACGCCGCCCCGCTGGCGGCGCTCGTGCGGCTGTGCCGTCGGCACGACGCCACGCTGGTGGTGGACGAGGCGCACGCGCTGGGCGTCGTGGGCCCGCGCGGTGCGGGCTCGGTCGCCTCGCTCGGGCTCGCGGACGACGAGCATGTTGTCGTCACTCTGACGCTTTCAAAGTCGCTGGGTTCGCAGGGCGGTGCGGTGCTCGGTTCTGCGCCGCTGGTCGAGCACCTGGTCAACCGCTCCCGGCCGTTCATCTTCGACACCGGCCTGGCGCCGGCGGCCGCAGGAGGCGCGCTGGAGGCGCTGCGGATCGTGGCCGCAGAACCGGAGCTGCCCGCGCGGGCCCGCGACTGCGCGGCGGCGCTGGCCGACGCCGTCGAGGTCGACGTGCCCGCCGGAGCGGTGCTGTCGGTGCCGATGCCGGGACCCCGAGAGGCGCTGGCCGCGCAGCAGGAGCTCGCCGACCACGGGCTGCGCGTCGGCTGCTTCCGTCCGCCTTCGGTCCCTGACCAGGTCAGCCGGCTGCGGCTCACCGCGTCGGCCCGTCTGGGTGCACCCGAGCTCGACGAGGTCGCCGCGGTGCTGACCAAGGTCGTGGTCGGGTGAAGCGCTACGTCGTCGTCACCGGCACCGACACCGGCGTCGGCAAGACGGTGGCCACGGCTGCGCTGGCGACGTCGTACGCGGCCCACGGCCTCGAGGTCGCGGCGGTGAAGCCGGTGCAGACGGGTCTGCTGCCGGGAGAGCCGGGGAGCGACCTCGACCAGGTCAGCGCGCTCAGCGGCATCACCGACGTGCACGAGTTCGTCCGGCTGGCCGACCCGCTGGCGCCGGACAGCGCCGCCCGGCTGCGCGATGAGCAGATTCCCACGGTCGCCGAGCTGGCCGAGCGGGTGGCGGCCGTCGACGGCGAGGTGGTGCTGGTCGAGGGCGCCGGCGGTGTGCTGGTGCGGCTGGACCTCGAGGGCGGCACGATCGCCGACCTCGTGCTGGCGCTGCGCGACCGTGGGGCCGAGGTCGACGTCATCGTGGTCACGTCGGCGGGGCTCGGCACGCTCAACCACACGGCGCTGACCGTCGAGGCGCTGCGGCACCGCGGCATCGAGCCGTCGGGGCTGATCATCGGCTCCTGGCCGCGGCACCCCGACCTGGCCACGCGCTGCAACCGCGAGGACCTGCCCCGGGTCACCGGCGTACCGCTGATGACCGTGCTCGCCGAGCTCGACCAGGGCCGCTGGCCGACCCCGCGCGAGGTCTGACGGCCGTGAGAAGGCGCGCAGCCGCGCGGTGGGGTGTGCGCACGTTCTCACGGTAGCTGACCGCGGGTCGTCTTAGGTGAAGTGTTTGCCGGATCCGTTGTGGACAACGGGTTTCCCACGCTCGGACCGCGAGGCTCCTGGTGGACCTGCCCCAGCTCGCCGCAGCCTACCGGGCCGGGTGGGTGCACACCGGCAACCTGCGCACCATCTGGCGGCACCGCAAACCCTGCGGCCTCGACGTGCAGCAGGCCCAGCACCCGCTCCGAGCGGATGGCCGACGCCCTCGAAGAGCTGCTGCGCCGCGGCTGGCCAGGACCGACGTGCCCTCTCAAGGCCGGCCCGCCACCGCCCGCACGCGCACGTGAGCGTGCAGCTGGAGACCTTCCTCGGTATGGAGGCGACCGGGCAGAGTCTGCTGCACCGGTTCGGGGTCATCTCGACCCCACCGCCGGCCGGCTGGCCTGCGACGCGCTGGTGCGGCTGATCGTCACCCCACGGCGACCAGGTCCTCAACGTCGGCCGCACCAAACGCGTGGTGTCGCCGGCCCAGCACGCCGCCCTGGCCCACACCTACCCCACCTGCGTGGTGCCCGGCTGTCAGATCTCGTTCGCCGATGACCCGACCGCCCCTATGCTAGAGGTTCTCCACCGGCAGCGGCTCGATGCCCTCCTCCTCGGGCAGCGGGAAGCCGAGCACCTGCGCGTAGAACGACAGCTCACCGTCGAGAGCCCGCCGTACGTTGGCGGCCTGCCGGAAGCCGTGCTGCTCACCCTCGAACGGCAGGTACGCGACCGGCACGCCCTTGCCGCGCAGCGCGTCGACGATCATCTGCGACTGCGCCGGCGGCACCACCTCGTCCTCCAGGCCCTGGAACACCGCGAGCGGAGCGTCGAAGGACTCGACGTGGTGGATCGGCGAGCGCTGGACGTACAGCTCGCGGCGCTCGGGGTACGGGCCCACCAACCCGTCGAGGTAGCGGCTCTCGAACTTGTGCGTCTCCTGCGCCAGCGCCTCGAGGTCGGCCACCCCGAAGTGGTTGCCGCCGGCGGCGAACACGTCGTGGAAGGCCAGGGCCGCCAGCGTGGTGAACCCGCCGGCCGAGCCACCGCGGATGCACAGCCGCTCGCCGTCGACGCGACCCTGGCCGGCAAGCCAGCGCGCGACCGCCACGCAGTCGTCGACGTCCACCTGCCCCCAGGCGCCCTTGAGCACCTCGCGGTAGGCGCGTCCGTAGCCGGCCGAGCCGCCGTAGTTGACGTCGGCGACGGCGAACCCGCGGCTGGTCCAGTACTGCAGGTCCACCCGCAGCGTGGGGCGGGTCGCCCCGGTCGGTCCGCCGTGGATGACCACCAGCAGCGGGGGAAGCTCCCCCACGGGGCCGCGGAACCCCGGGTTGGCGGGCTCGTAGAACAACGCGTGCGCGGTCCGGCCGCCGCTGCTGGGGAAGCTGATGTGCTCGGGCACCGACACCAGCCCGCGGTCGAGACCGAGGTCACGCGGCTCGCGCAGCGTCTCCACCGCCGGTGGCCCGCCCCGAAGGCGCAGCCGCAGCACCGCCGGCTCCCGGGTCGGCGACGACGCCACCAGCACGACGGTGTCACCCTCGGCCTGCACGGAGTCGAACGTGGTGAAGTCGAGGTCCAGGTCGACGGCGGTGCCGTCGTTACGGAGCAGCGCGAGATGGTCGCAGGCGTCCTCGGTGTAGGCGAACACGACGGAGCCGTCATCGAGGAACGCGTAGCACGACTGGCCGAACACCCACTGCGGCCGGCCGATGTCGGCACTCATCCGCACCATGGGCTCCACGTCGCCGCCGGGCCGCCAGCGGTAGAGGTTCCACCACCCGGTGCGGTCCGAGCAGAACCACAGCGTGCCGTCGGCGGCCCACCGCGGCTGGAAGACCGACTCCCCCGGACCGCCGGCCACCACCCCGAGGTCGTCGTCGCCGGCACGCACCCGCAGCCGGGTGGCGTCCCAAGGCATGTTCGGGTGGTCCCACTCCAGCCAGCAGAGCATCGAGCCATCGGCCGACCAGCGCGGGTCGGAGACGAAGTCCGCACCCGAGGCCAGCACCTCGGCGCCCCCGCCCCCGACCGGCAGCAGCACGACCTCGTTGACCACGTCAGCCGACGTCGCACCCGCCGGGTGCCGCTCGCGCACCACCGCCATCACGCTGCCGTCGGGGTGCACGGCACCGTCGGCCCACCGCTCACCGCGCGGGTTGTCGGGCACCGGCGTGATCGGCCGGCTGCCGTCGTCGGACGTCCACCGGTACAGCCGCTGGTCGGCCCAGTTGGCGTACCACAGCACGCCCTGGTGCACCCACCACGCGCCCCCGCCGTACTCGTGTACGGCGGTGCGCACGTCGGCGTCGTCGTCGAGCAGGTCGTGCCGCCTGCCCTCGGCGTCCAACCGGACCACCTGCGTGCGTCCGCCCTCCTCGGGTCGCAGCTCGGACCACCAGACCTCGCCGTCGCGCAGCACCACCTCACCCAGCCGGACCATTGCCCGCACGACGGCCTCGGAGGTCACCGGCGTCGACCACGACCCGTACGGCCTCACCTGCTGCTCGTTCGTCATCACTGCACCTTAGGGTCGGGACGTGGCCGGCGCCGAGTTCCCTCCCGCCCCGTGGTCGGTGCGCGGCCAGATGCACCTGTCGCTGTGGCGTGTGGGACGACGGGTGGTGGGCACCGCGTTCGTCGACTACCAGCCCGGCAGCGACCTGACGTACGCCGAGCTGCTGCGCGCGCGCCCCGCCCGCGTCGGCCTGCGGCCGGCGGCCACGGTCACCGACATCTGGGTCGACTCCGCGGCCTCGTGCGCAGGCGGCCGAGCCCTGTGGGCGATCCCCAAGGAGATGGCGACCTTCTCGCTCGAGCCCGGCACGCCCGACGGCGCCGAGCCCTTCTACGGTGTGGCGCACGACGGCAACAAGGCGCTGCTCGCCCGGGCCGAGTTCACCGGCGGGCGGGCGCTGCTCAGGCGCCGGACCTTCTCCTCATGCACACGCCAGCAGCGTGACGACGGGGAGGTCGTGGTCGCGGGGCTCAGCGGGTCGGCGACGGTCCGCCGCGCCCGGGCCAGGTGGGAGCTCCCCGACCACGGCCCGTTCGCCGACCTGCGCGGGCGCCGGCCGCTGGCCTCCGTCGTGCTCGAGGACTTCGAGCTGCGCTTCGGCTGACCCCGGGGTCTCGGCGACGGCGTCAGACCATCCGGCGGAGCACCGAGAGCGGCACCCGCTTCAGCACGGGTCCGACGAACCTCCACTGCCACGGCACCGCGGCGGTCGCGACCTCCTTGTCGATCGCGTCCACCAGCGCCCTGCTGCCGGTCTCGGTGTCGACCATGAAAGGTGCGCCCCGGACGCCGGCCGTCATCTCCGAGCGGATGTAGCCCGGCAGCAGCGTGGTCACCTTGATCGGCGTGCCGATCACATCGCAGCGGATGCCTTCCGCGAGGGCGGCGACGCCGGCCTTGCTCGCGGCATACGCCGACATCGTGCCGGGGAACCCGCGCACCGCCTGGATCGACGCGACCACCACCAGGTGCCCGTCGCCGGCGGCGCGGAAGATCCCCATCGCTGCCTCGCACTGGGCCAGCGCACCGACGAAGTTGGTCTGCACGGTCTGTCGGTTGGCCTCGAAGTTGCCGCCGCCGATCTGCGCGCCCTTGCCCAGCCCCGCGTTGACGACGACGCGGTCGAGGCCGCCGAGCTCCTCGGCCAGCGCGCGGAAGACCGCGAACACCTGCGCATGGTCGTTGACGTCCAGCGCGCGTACCGCGACCACGATGTCGGGGTGCTCGGCCTCGAGCTCGGCCTTCAGCTTCTCCAGCCGTTCGGTACGGCGGGCGCACAGCGCGAGGTGGTGACCCCGGGACGCGAAGATCCGCGCCATGCCCTCGCCGAGGCCGGAGCTGGCACCGGTGATGAGGATGTTGCGGCGCATCAGGCGAAGCGTTCGCCGCGCTCGGCCTTCTCGACGAGCAGGGCGGGCGGGGCGAAACGCTCGCCGTACCGGGTTGTGAGCTCGCGGGCACGCGCGACGAAGCCGGCCGGGCCGCCGTCGTAGGCGTTGATGTACTGCAGCACCCCGCCGTGCAGCGGCGGGAAGCCGATGCCGAAGATCGACCCGATGTTGGCGTCGGGCACCGAGCGCAGCACGCCCTCCTCGAGGCACTTCACGGTCTCCAGCGACATCACGAAGGTGAACCGCTCCTGCATGTCCTCGAACGGCACGCCGGCGTCCTCGCGGACGAAGTGCTCCCACAGCCCCGGCCACAGCCGCTTCTCGCCGCCCTCCGGGTAGTCGTAGAACCCGGCGCCGGCCGCCTTGCCCTTGCGGCCGAACTCCTCGACCATCCGGTCGATCACGACCATGCTGGGGTCGCGCTGGAACTCCACGCCCTCCCGGACCGCGGCCTCCTCGGCCTCCTTGCGCACGCTCTGCGCCAACGACAGCGACACCTCGTCGACCAGCGTCAGCGTCCCCGCCGGGAAGCCCATCTGCGTCGCGGCGCGCTCGATGCTGACCGGGTTGACGCCCTCGCCGAGCATGGCCACGCCCTCGTTGATCAGCTTGCCGAACACCCGCGAGGTGAAGAAGCCGCGGCTGTCGTTGACCACGATCGGTGTCTTCTTGATCTGCTGTACGACGTCGTAGGCGCGCGCCAGCGCCTCGTCGGAGGTCTCCTCGCCGACGATCAGCTCCACCAGCGGCATCTTGTCGACGGGGGAGAAGAAGTGCATGCCGATGAAGTCGCCCCTCCGCCGCACACCCTGCGCCAGGCCGGTGATCGGCAGCGTGGAGGTGTTCGAGCACAGCAGCGCGTCGTCGTCGACGACGCCCTCGATCTCGCCGAACACCTTGTGCTTGAGGTCCTGGGACTCGAACACCGCCTCGATCACCAGGTCACAGCCGGCCAGCGCGCCGGGATCGGCGGCAGGGGTGATGCGGGCGAGGATCTCGTCGCGCTTGGCCTGGTCCGTCCGGCCGCGCGAGACCTGCTTGTCGAGCAGCTTGACCGAGTAGCCCTTGCCCTTCTCCGCGGCCTCGACCGAGACGTCCTTGAGCACGACATCCATGCCTGCGCGGGCGCACTCGTAGGCGATGCCCGCCCCCATCATGCCGGCGCCGAGCACGCCGACCTTGGTCGCGCGGAACGTCGGCACGGCGTCGGGTCGCGACCCGCCGGAGCTGATGTGCTGCAGGTCGAAGAAGAACGCCTGCGTCATGTTCTTCGACACCTGGCCGGTCATCAGGTCCACCAGGTAGCGGCTCTCGATGCGGCTGGCGGTGTCGAAGTCGACCTGTGAGCCCTCGACGGCGGCGCTCATGATGTTGCGCGGCGCGGGATAGGGGGCGCCCTTGGTCTCCTTGCGCAGGTTGGCCGGGAACGACGGCAGGAACTGCGCGAGCTTGGGCGAGGACGGCGTGCCGCCGGGGATCTTGTAGCCCTCGCGGTCCCACGGCTGGGCGGCGGCCTCGGCGTCGTCGCGGTGCTCGGTGACCCACCGGCGGGCCGCGTCGAGCAGGTCGTCGGCGGGCACGACCTCGTCGACGATGCCGACCTCGAGCGCCTTGGCGGGCTTCATCCGCGGCCCCTGCAGCAGGACCTTGGTCAGCGCGTCCTGCAGGCCGAGCATGCGCACGGTGCGGGTGACGCCGCCGCCGCCGGGCAGCAACCCGAGCGTGACCTCCGGCAGTCCCAGCTGGACCCGGGGGTCGTCGGCGACGACGCGGTGGTGGCAGGCCAGCGCGATCTCCAGACCGCCACCGAGCGCGGCGCCGTTGATCGCGGCGGCCACCGGTAC
>JALZDI010000106.1 GCA_030862655.1 Actinomycetota bacterium
GTCGCGTCCACCGAGGCTCTGCCCGTCGGTGCTGTGCGCGAACCCGGTGATCCACGCCGGGTTGTCACAGATCTCGCGCGCCCGCGCCCCGGCCGCGAGTACGACGGCCGCGGCGCCGTCGGTGATCGGCGCGCAGTCATGCTTGCGCAGCGGGTCGGCGTACGGTTCCTGCGCGAGCAGCTCCTCGACGGTGTGGTCGCCGGACAGCTGCGCCCGCGGGTTGTCCTTGGCCGCGGCCCGGCTGCGCACCACCACCTCGGCCATCTCCCGCTCCGACCAGGCGCCGGCGTCCAGCCCGGCGCGGGCCTGCAGCGCGGCCATGCTCACCGCGTCGACCCACAGCGGCGCGACGACGTAGGGGTCGGTCTGCATGCTGAGCACCCGCCGCAGGGTGCCGGCCGAGGACTTGCCGAACCCGTAGGCCAGTGCCACGTCGGCCTCGCCGGTAAGGATCTTCACCCATGCCTCGTACAGCGCCCACGCGCCGTCCATCTCCACGTGGCTCTCGATGATCGGCGGGAAGGCGCCGATCGCGTCCACCGCGGAGACGAACGAGAACGAGCGGCCGGCCAGGTAGTCGCTCGACCCCGAGCACCAGAAGTCGATGTCGGTCTTGGACAGCCCGGTCTGCTCGTAGACGTCCTGGAACGTCGGCACCAGCATCTCCACACCGGCCGACCCTCCGGTGGTGCGGCGCACGTTGGGTGCCTGGGCGAACCCGACGACGGCGACGTCCCTCACGCGGTGCTCCTCACACTGGCCTCCTCACAGGTGCTGGGCGTAGGACTCGTACGGCGCGTCCGGCTCGCCGGTCGGGGCGAAGTGGTCGATGTTCTCCAGCGTGGGGCCCCATCGGTCTCGCGGCTTCCACACCGCCTCGACCCGCATGCCCATGCGCACCTCGTCGACGTCGCAGCCGAGGATCAGGTGCAGGAACGCGATGTCGGCCCCGTCGAGCAGCACGTAGGCCGAGACGTACGGCGGCTTGATCCGCTGGCCCATGAACGGCACGTTGACGATGCAGAACGTGGTGACGATGCCGTGGTCGGGCAGCTCGACCTCGTCGGTGGTCGGCACGCCGTCGACGGGGCACGACCCGCGCGGCGGCACGTAGACCTTGCCGCATGCGGGACAGCGCTGGCCGACGAGCCGCCCCTGCTCGAGCGCGCGCAGGTAGCGGCTCTCCTCCGCGCCGGCCGAGTGCAGGTAGCCCAGGTGCACCGGCGTGGTCACCATCGTCACCGGCTCGGCGGTCATCGGATCTCCTCCTCGGGGATGAAGCAGGCGATGTCGCGGATGTGGCCCACGGTCTCCTCGGCCCACCGGACGCGCACCCGCATGCCACTGCGCACCTCCGCCGGCGCGGGTACGTCGAGCGCGTGCACCAGCGCGGTGTCCGCGCCGTCGAGCCGCACCAGCACCCACGCGAACGGCTGCTCCAGCGGCTGTCCCTCCAGCGGCTCGGCCATCCACGACCACGACACGACGGTGCCGGTGTCGGCCACCTCGACGAGGTCTGTGACCGGCTCGAAGGTGACCGGGTCGTACTCCGGGGGCGGCACGTGCACCCGCCCGTCCGAGCCGCGCCCACCGAGCATCCGGCGGTCGCGCAGCCCGGTCATGAACCGGCTCAGTGTCGTGCCCAGCGAACGGGTGTAGTCGAAACGGATGTCCAGCGGGGCGGTCAGGACCTTGCTCACGCCGAAAGTGAAACACGTTACAGTTTTCCTGGCAAGCACGGGAGGCCTGGCAGGGTGGGAACGAGCACGGAGGTGACGCGATGCGGCTCGGACTGCAGCTGGGCTACTGGGGCGCCGGCCCACCCGACAACGCCCTCGAGCTGGTCGAGGAGGCCGAGCGGCTCGGGTTCGACGCGGTGTTCGCCGCGGAGGCCTGGGGGTCCGACGCCCTGACACCCCTTGCCTGGTTCGGGTCCCGCACCTCGCGGGTGCGGCTGGGCACAGCGCTGGTGCAGCTGTCCGCCCGCACCCCGACCGCGGCCGCGATGCACGCGCTCACGCTGGACCATCTCAGCGGCGGACGGGTCGTGCTCGGGCTCGGCGTCTCCGGCCCGCAGGTCGTGGAGGGCTGGTACGGCGCGTCGTTCGCCAGGCCGCTGGCCCGCACCCGCGAGTACGTCTCGGTGATCCGGCAGGTGCTCGCCCGCGAGGCGCCGGTGGTGAACGAGGGCCCGCACTACCGGCTGCCATACGACGGGCCCGACGCCACGGGGATGGGCAAGCCGCTGAAGCCGATCACCCACCCGCTGCGCGCCGATCTGCCGATCTGGCTCGGCGCCGAGGGCCCGAAGAATGTCGCTCTCGCCGCGGAGATCGCCGACGGCTGGCTGCCCATCTTCTACTCGCCGCGGCTGGCGCCGATGTACGAGGAGTGGCTGGCCGAGGGGTTCGGCCGGCCCGGCGCCCGCCGTACCCGCCAGGAGTTCGAGGTGTGCGCGACCGCGCAGGTGGTGGTGACCGACGACCGCACCGCCACCTTCGAGGCGATCAAGCCGTACCTGGCGCTCTACATCGGCGGGATGGGTGCGAAGCAGCGCAACTTCCACAAGGACGTGTTCGCCCGGATGGGCCACGAGGCCGAGACCGAGCAGATCCAGCAGGCCTACCTCGCCGGGGAGAAGGACAAGGCCGCTGCACTGGTGCCCGACCGGCTGGTCGAGGACATCACGCTGGTCGGGCCGCCGGAGCGGGTGCGCGATGACGTGCGTCGATGGGAGGACGCGGGGGTCTCGATGCTTCTGGTCACCTGCCGCAGCGTCGAGGAGCTGCGCGCCGTGGCCGGCGCCGTCCTCGGCTGAGCGCCGAGAGTCATTGGCGGCTCGTGCCTGCAGGACCGTCCGCCGCCCTCGGCTGTGAGGGAGTGACAGGCGTCAGCGGATGCGCACGGTGCGGGCCACCGCAGCGACGGCCACGGTGCGGCTGCCGAGGTAGCGGATCCGGAAGGTGCGCTGCCCCTTCGGCAGTCCCCGCAGCGTCGTCGCGGCGGTGCCCCGGCGGAGCGTGAGCTCGGCCAGCGGCTGTCGGCCAGACCGGATCCGAACCGTGCCGGTGACGGGTTGCACGCCCTCGGCGGTCAGGCTTGCGGTGATGCCCAGTAGGCCCGTGCCGGGCTCGGTTGCCACCCTCATCACCGGAACCGTCTTGACCCGTCGCGTCGGCGCGCTCCTGGTTCGCAGCGAGGTGTACCCCGGCTTGGTCAGCCGGACCCGTGCCACCATGCGCGATCCGAGGTCGGCGGCCGTGAGCCGGTACGTCGAGCCGGCAGCGCCCTCGACGGGGACGCCGGCGCGAAGCCACCGGATGGACACCTCGGCGTCCGTGGGAGTGAAGCTGCCCGGGTCGACTGTCAGCGTCTCGCCGAGGCGAGGTGTGCCGGACACGGCTGGCGTGCTCGACCGCGTGAAGCTCCCCGGTGCGACCGGCGAGGTGGCCGCCGAGACGACCGAGGCGTCGGTGTAGCCGTCTCGCGTCGCGGTGACCTGGACCGACAGCGTCTTGCCCGCCAGGTCGGGTCCGGCAGCGAGGGTCGACGTCGTCGCACCGTCCACCGGCGCACCGTCGGCGAGCCACTGGTACGTCAGGGTCGTGGGGGCGGCGGTCCACTCGCCCGACGATGCGGTCAGCGTGGAGCCGACGGTCGCGTCGCCGCTGACCGCCGGCGGTGTGACGTTCTCCAGCGTGGTCGCCTCGACCGGCGCGGTGCTCGCGGACAAGGCGGACCCCATGAGGTAGCCGAAGCTCGACGCCCGCACCCGGACCGAGATCCGCCTGCCCTGATGAGCCGGCCGCACGGTGAAGGTCGGGTCGGTCGCGCCGGAGACGTTCCCTCCGTTCACGCGCCACTGGTAGCGGTACGTCGCGCCGGCCCGCGCGGCTACCGGTCCCCAGGTTCCGGTGGATGCGGTCAGCACCTCGCCGACTCTCGGCGCACCGGATATTCGCGGCAGCCGGGTGCTGCGCAGCCGGACATCGTTGAAGTGGATGAACCCGCTCGGCCATCCAGGGCCGCTGCGGGTGACCCGCCGCCACTGGAAGTCGCCGCCCCAGTTGTCCTCGGAGACGATGATCTCGTCGGCCGAGACGACCCTCTCGACGTAGGCGACGTGACCCGCCGAGCCGGCATAGGGCACGTTGGACTTCCACCAGGCCACCGCCCCCACCCGGGGCGTGGTGTCGGTGATCCGCGGTTTGGACGTGCCCCAGTAGGTCGCGTTGCCGGCACCGTCCCAGGGGCGATCGTTGGGCATGCCGCTCCTGACCATCCGGTAGGCGGCGTAGTTGGTGCAGTTGTGCCCGCCGTACATCCGCCAGTACATGGTCCACCGATGGGCCTTGTATCCGGCGTGTGGCATGCCGGCGGCGACGCACGCGTCGTACCCGCGGCAGAGCAGGTACGAGTACGCCGATGCGGGCGAGGCCGCGACGAGACCGAGGGCGCTCACCACCGCCAGGCAGGACAGGGCGACCAGCACCCGGAGTACCCGAGACACTACTGCAGCGTAGGAAGCGCCCGGCCCAGGCGCAGGGAAACCGCCGAACTGTCAAGGCGACGCGCCGCGACTCCTCAGTCCCTTTCGCGCCGAGACTGCGCGAGTGCCCCCCGGGCCGGGGCATTCGCGCAGTCTGGGCGCGAACGGGGTGGCCGGTTGCCCACTTCTGAAACACGTTCTAGTCTGCTGTGTCATGGCTGACGCGCTCGGACTGTGGCAGATCGCAGACACCCACCCCGACAACCTCGCAGTGGTCTCACCCGACAGGCGGAAGACGACGTACGGCGAGCTGGCCGCGATGGCCAACCGCTACACCCACGGGCTGCGGTCACTGGGCATGACCACCGAGGACACCGTCGCGGTCCTGCTGCCCAACGGCGTCGAGCTGCTCGCGCTGTACTTCGCGGCGCTGCAGTCGGGTCTGTACTTCGTGCCGGTCAACTGGCACCTGGTCGGCCCCGAGGTCGCCTACATCGTCGGCGACAGCGAGGCCAAGGTGTTCGTCGCGCACGAGCGGTTCGGCGACACCGCGCGGCAGGCGGCGGACGAGGTCGGGCTGCCCGAGCAGAGCCGGTTCGCGGTCGGCGACTCCGGCGGCTCCGGCGGCATCGCCGGCTTCCGCGCCCTCGACGAGCTCGCGGAGGCACTGCCCGACACCCTGCCCGAGGACCGCACCGCCGGCGCGCCGATGCAGTACACCTCCGGCACGACCGGCAAGCCGAAGGGAGTCCGCCGTCCGCTGACCGGCGCGGCCCCGGAGAGCGTCGCGGAGCGGACGTCGCTGTTCTTCTCGCTGTTCGGCATGCAGCCGTTTGACGACAACGTGCACATCTGCGGCTCGCCGCTGTACCACACCGCGGTGCTGGTCTGGGCCTCCACGTCGGTGCAGGTCGGGCACCCCGCCGTACTCATGGATCGCTGGGACCCCAAGGAGATGCTCGAGCTGATCGAGCGTCACCGGGTCACGCAGAGCCACATGGTGCCGACCCAGTTTCACCGGCTGCTCGCCCTGCCCGAGGACGAGCGCACGCAGTTCGACGTGTCGTCGCTGCGCTACATGGTGCACGGCGCAGCGCCGTGCCCCAAGGAGACCAAGCGGGCGATGATCGACTGGTGGGGGCCGGTGGTCATCGACTACTACGCCGCCACCGAGGGCGGCGGCGCGCTGATCACCTCGGAGGAGTGGCTGCGCAAGCCCGGCTCGGTCGGCAGGGCCTGGCCCGGATCGGAGATCAGGGTCTTCGACGACGACGCCCACGAGCTGCCGGCAGGCGAGGTCGGCACCGTCTACATGAAGATGGCGGCCTCGGACTTCACCTACAAGGGCGACGACGAGAAGACCCGCAAGAACCGCATCGACGACTTCTTCACCGTCGGCGACGTCGGCTATCTCGACGACGACGGCTACCTGTTCCTGTGCGATCGCAAGAGCGACATGATCATCTCCGGCGGCGTCAACGTCTACCCCGCCGAGATCGAGGGCGAGCTGATCGCCCACCCCAAGGTGGATGACGTCGCGGTCTTCGGCATCCCCAACGCCGACTGGGGCGAGGAGATCAAGGCCGTGGTGCAGCCCGCGCCCGGCACGCGGCCCGGCGACGCGCTGACCGCGGAGCTGCTCGAGTACGCCGAGCAGCGGCTGGCCAGGTTCAAGCAGCCCAGGAGCATCGACTACGTCGACGAGATGCCGCGCGACCCCAACGGCAAACTCTACAAGCGCAAGCTGCGCGACCCCTACTGGGCCGGTCAGGAGACTGCCATCTGAGCGAACCGCCGGGAGCCGTCTTGGCCCGGTGCAGCCGGATCGGGCCCCGCGCGTCGCGGCAGGTCAGGCGTGGGGTCCTCCGTGGGTGTGCTGGTCTGCGGAGAGCGTCATGTGGTCGAACGTAGAAAATTCGGGTTAGACGACGATGACCGCGAAATCGAGACCGCTCTCAGATGGGGCCGCCACGATTCAGTCGCGGTAGCGCTGAGCCTCCTCGACCTGCTCGGCGAGGAAGCTGGGCAGGATGAACAGGCCCGA
>JALZDI010000425.1 GCA_030862655.1 Actinomycetota bacterium
TCCTCGTACTTCCCGCCCCGCCTTCGTCGGGCCCCTTCGCGTCGAGACTGCGCAGGTGCCGTGTCTTCGTCGGGCCCCTTCGCGTCGAGACTGCGCAGGTGCCGTGTCTTCGTCGGGCCCCTTCGCGTCGAGACTGCGCAAGTCCCCGCCGCAAGAGGCCACCATTCCCGGTGCAAGATGCCAGCTCGCGCAATGGTTGCCGGGGCCGCCGTACGACGACTATCTCGTCAACTGGCGTCGGGTGTGCTGGCTGTGCAGGGTGCACGCACGGGGCACTCGTGCAGTCTCGACGCGACGGGGTGGGGCGCTCGTGCAGTCTCGACGCGACGGGGTGGGGCGCTCGCGCAGTCTGGGCGCGAGGGGGTGGGGCGCTCGTGCAGCCTCGGCGGGAAGGTCAGACCGAGATGTGCTGGACCTCGCCCTCGATCTTGCGCCGCGGCGCAAGCTCCACCAGCAGCATCGCGGCCAGCACGAGGGAGCCGCCGACCAGCATTCTGCCGGTGAGCGCCTCCCCGCCGAGCAGCACGGCGAAGAACGCCGCGAACACCGGCTCCATCGTCATGATGACGGCCGCGCGGGTGGCCGGGATGCGCGCCTGCGCCCAGGTCTGCGCGAACAGCGCGAACGCCCCCGGCAGCAGGGCCATGTAGACCACCGACGCCCAGTCGGCGCCGGTCTGCGGCAGCTCGACGCCGCCGGGCGCCGCGAACACGCCGCACACCACCGCGATCACCGCAACCTGCAGCACCGACAGCCCGAACGCGTCCCGCGGGTTCGACCATGCGCCGAGGCCGACGATGTGTACGGCGTACAGCAGCGCGGAGACCAGCGTCACCGCCTCGCCGAAGCCGATCACGACCCCGTGCAGGGACAGCACTCCCAGACCAAGGGTCGCGACGAGGACCGCCACCCACGACGCACGGCCGACGCGCTGGCGCAGCACCAGGCCGGCGATCAGCGGAGTGCACACGACGTACATGCCGGTGACGAACCCGGAGACACTGGCCGAGGTGTACTGCAGGCCGTAGGTCTGCACGATCTGCGCGAGCCCGTACAGCGCGCCCAGCACGCACGCGTGCCGGCGTACGGCGGCCGGCAGCCGCACTACCGCGCGCGGGGCGACCGCGAACAACGCGAGGGCGGCCAGCGCGAACCGCACCGCCAGGAAGTCGACCACCGGCACGCGGTCGAGCAGGTCCTTGATCAGGAAGAAGCTCGAGCCCCAGGACGCGGTGACGGCCAGCAGCGCGAGCGTGGCCAGCGGTGCGTGCCGGTCGCGTCCGGCCGTCCGCGCGGCCCGCGGCGACTCGAGCACCGGACACCTCTCAGCACGACGGGGAGCCCGGCGTGTGCGTGCTGCCGGCCGGGCGTCAGGCGAACGGCCAGACTAGCGACACCTCGTGACCTACCCCCGAGCCCGCCCGGATCGCCACCTCGTGCTCGACGAGGACGAATGCCATCGCGGTCCCCCGTGCGGGGCGTTGTGCGAGGGGGCGCACCCGGCGGTTCCGCGGATGGTCCCGGCGTCAGTACAGGTAGATCGTCACGGTCGAGCCCCGCGGGGCCTGCTCGGAGCCGCCGGGGGACTGTGAGGCGACCAGGTCGAAGCCGACGTAGCCCCCGGCGTGCTGCACGTCGACGCCGAACCCGGCGTCCTCGAGCGTGTCGATCGCGTTGTCGCGGTAGCGGCCGAAGACGCCGGGCACGTCGACCAGCGGGGGGCCCAGCGACACCACCAGGTCGACCCGGTCGCCGCGGTAAAGCGTGCCGTCGTCGGGGTCCTGGCTGATGACCTCGCCCCTGGGCGCGGCGTCGTCGTACTCGGTGGAGACGGACACGTCCAGTCCGCGGTCGCGCAGGGTCTGCCGCGCCTCGGCGCGGGACTGCCCGACCAGGTCGGGCACGTCGATGGGCCGTGGGCCCTTGCTGACCACCAGGTCGACCGCGGTGCCGGGGCGCAGCCGGGTGCCCTCGTCCTGCGACGCCCTGATGACGTCGCCCTCCTCGACGCGGCCGCTGTAGGCGCCGGTGACCTCGCCGACCTGCAGGTGGCCGCCGGTGAGCGCGGCCCGGGCCTGCTGCTCGCCGATGCCGACCACCGGCGGCATCGGGTAGCGCTCCTTGCCCTTCGACACCACCGCGGTCAGCGCGCCGTCGCGCAGCACCTGCTCGCCGGCCTGCGGGTCGGTGGCGACGATGTCGCCAGCCGGCACGGTCTCGGAGTAGGCCAGGGGGCCACGGCGCAGCGTCAGGTCGGTCGACCGCAGCTGCTGGCGCGCCTGGGCCATCGTCAGCCCGCTCAGGTCGGGGGTGGTGGTGAAGCGGCCGACGCTGAGGTACCAGCCGGCCGCCCCCGCACTCGCCGCGAGCAGCAGCACGAC
>JALZDI010000107.1 GCA_030862655.1 Actinomycetota bacterium
GTGCGGGGGTCCTTCACCCCCTGCGCGAAGCCCTGCACGAACAGCCGGTCGAACCAGCCCTTGAGGATGGCCGGCGGTCCGAACCACCACAGCGGGAACTGCAGTACCAGGGTGTCGGCCCAGCGGATCTTCTCGTGCTCGGCCCGGATGTCCGGGCTCAGCCGCCGCCGCTCGTAGGCGTGCTGGGAGGCGGTGAGGACGTCGAGGCGCTCGGCGCCGTCGTCGGCGAAGTCCTCCGCCCGGACCACCGGGTCCCAGCCCATCGAGTACAGGTCGGACTCGACCACCGCGTGGCCGTGCTCGCGCAGGATCCGGACGCCGTCGTCGCGCAGCGACCCGTTCAGCGACCGGCCGTCGGGGTGGGCGAGCACCCAGAGCACACGCATGCGACCACCTCTCGTCCCACTCGGCCTACCGGCCGGTGAGCAGGTCCTCGAACGGGGTCGGCTGGTCGAACGGGTCCACCGCCTCGGTCACCGGTCGGCTGGCGACCAGCGCGGCCAGCTCCTCGGCCGCCCGCTCGACCCGCTCGGTCAGCCCAGCCCCGCCGTCGCCGGTCAGCCCAGCCCCGCCGTCGCCGGTGCTGCCCCAGTCCTCGGACGCGGCGTAGACGGCCGTCGGCACGACCAGCGAGCGCAGGTAGCCGAACAGCGGGCGTACGGCGTGCTCCAGCGCCAGCGAGTGCCGCGCGGTGCCGCCGGTGGCGCCGATCAGCGTCGGCTTGCCCACCAGGGCCTCCTTGTCGAGCACGTCGAAGAACATCTTGAACAGCCCGCTGTACGACGCGGTGAAGATCGGCGACACCGCGATCAGCGCGTCCGCCCGTACCACCGTGTCGATGACGCCGCGAAGGGCGGTGTTCGGGAAGTGGGTGAGCAGGCTGTTGGCCAGGTCGTGCGCGTGCTGACGCAGCTCCACGACCTCGATCTTCGCCTCGACGCCGTCCTCGGCGAGCCGACGGACGACCGCGTCGGCGAGGTGGTCGGCCAGCAGCCGGGTCGACGACGGCTGCGACAGCCCCGCAGACACGACCGCGATCGTGCGTGCGCTCATCGGGCGCTCACCTCCTCGGTGGTACGCGCGACCAGGCTCTGGTGCGTCGGCGCGTCCGGCACGTGCGCCGGCCTCAGCGCGGCGAACTCCTTGCGCAGCACAGGAACGACCTGCTCGCCGAGGATCTCGATCTGCTCCAGCACGGTCTGCAGCGGCAGGCCGGCGTGGTCCATCAGGAACAGCTGACGCTGGTAGTCGCCGACGTACCCGCGGAAGCCGAGCGTGCGCTCGATCACCTGCTGCGGGCTGCCGACGGTCAGCGGGGTCTCGCGGGTGAACTCCTCCAGCGACGGCCCGTGCCCGTAGACCGGGGCGTTGTCGAAGTACGGCCGGAACTCCCGCACGGCGTCCTGGCTGTTCCGGCGCATGAACACCTGGCCGCCGAGACCGACGATGGCCTGGTCGGCGCTGCCGTGGCCGTAGTGCTCGAAGCGACGCCGGTAGAGACCGACCATCCGCTCGGTGTGCTCCTTGGGCCAGAAGATGTGGTTGGCGAAGAAGCCATCGCCGTAGTAGGCGGCCTGCTCGGCGATCTCGGGGCTGCGGATGGAGCCGTGCCACACGAACGGCGGTACGCCGTCCAGCGGCCGCGGCGTGGAGGTGAAGCCCTGCAGCGGGGTGCGGAACCTGCCCTCCCAGTCCACGACGTCCTCGCGCCACAGCCGGTGCAGCAGGTGGTAGTTCTCGATCGCCAGCGGGATGCCCTGGCGGATGTCCTTGCCGAACCACGGGTAGACGGGGCCGGTGTTGCCGCGGCCCATCATCAGGTCGACGCGGCCGTCGGTGAGGTGCTGCAGCTTGGCGTAGTTCTCCGCGATCAGCACCGGGTCGGTGGTGGTGATCAGCGTGGTCGCCGTCGACAGGGTCAGCCGTTCGGTCTGGGCGCCGATGTAGGCCAGCGTGGTGGTCGGCGCGGAAGCGACGAACGGCGGGTTGTGGTGCTCGCCGGTGGCGAACACGTCCAAGCCGACCTCCTCGGCCTTCCTGGCGATGGCGACGGTGGCCTTGATGCGCTCGTGCTCGGTCGGCGTACGGCCGGTCGTGGGGTCGGGCGTCACGTCGCCCACGGTGAAGATCCCGAACTGCATCGCTGCTCCTCGTCGGCTGTTGCTGTCACCAGGTAGTTAGTTTTTCAACTATTGTTCTGTGTGCAACAGGACGCGGCGCGGCGGTATTCCTACCCGGGGGCTCAGCGGGGTGGGTCAGCCGCTCAGCGGTCAAACCCGTAGTCGGGTGCGCAAGTTCGCCCGAGGTGGCACGATTCTCCCCATGCGGAGGGGGTCCGTCCATGTCTGCCGTGTCTAGCCATGCCCACCAGACCCACGACGCGGATCGACGTGAGCGGCCCGCGGTGCGCGTCCGCCTTGTCGCCGACCCGGTCAGCGTGCCCGCCGCCCGCCGCTTCGTCAGCGACGCGCTGTCGAGCTGGCAGCTGCCCGAGCTGGTCGAGGACGCCTCGCTGTGCGTCAGCGAGCTCACCTCCAACGCCGCCCTGCACAGCGGCAGCGCCTTCTTCGACGTCGTGATGGACGAGCAGCCGGGCGCCGTCTGCATCAGCGTGGACGACCAGGGCGTGGTGCCCGCCGCGGCGGTGGTCGAGCGCGACGGCCTCGACGACCTCGACGGCCTCGACGGCCTCTCCTCGACCGGCCGCGGGCTGCTGATCGTCTCCGCGATCGCCAGTGACTGGGGCGTGGAGGAGACCGGCGCCGGCAAGCGGGTGTGGGCCCAGCTCTCGCGGCCCGGTGTGGAGCCGCAACGCGGGCATGCCGAGGCGCAGCACCACCACCCGGCGCCGGTCCCGGCAGTGCCGCCGACGCTGCCGTCGGGCTGGCACGTCGTGCGCCTGGCCGGCTGCCCGGTCGAGCTCAGCCTGCGTCAGGACCGGCACCTCGACGAGCTGGTGCGCGAGCTGCAGATCGTGGGCGCCCGCGGGGCCGAGCCCTCCCGCGAGCTCGCCGAGGTGATCGACGGGCTGCTCCAGGAGCAGGCGCACGCACGGCACATGGGGCGCCAGATCGCCCTGGACGCCGCGGCCGCCGGCCTGACGGAGGTCGACGTCGACATGCCGGTGCCGGCGGAGGCTGCCGGCGACGTGCAGCGGCTGCACCAGGCGGTGATGCGGGCCGACGTCCTGTGCGAGCAGGAGCAGCTGCTGACGCTTGCGTCCTCGCCCGACGTCATCCGGCTGCGGGAGTGGATGGTGCACGAGTTCGTGCGCCAGGTCGAGTACGGCGACCCACCGCAGTCCTATGCGCACTGGCTGCGGGCGACCCGCGCCTGACTCGCGGCTTCACGCCCTGTTGACGGTGCCCCCCGACGCTGTCGTTGTGGCTTACACGTTCGATCCTCCGATCGGGGCGAGCATGCGCGACGACGACCACCGGCTGGTGCCTGAGCCGTTCAGCGGCGAGGAGCTGACCCGGATCTACCGCGAGACCGCGGCGGAGGCCGAGGACGAGGGCGACCGCCTCACCGTGCTGCTGGCGCCGTACGCCGGCGGTCGGATCCCCCGCCAGCGCGGCCCCGGCGAGCGCTGAGTCACCGCACGTGACCGGATGGTCCGAACGGGTCATTGACCGCGCAACTACACGCGCCGAGGGTGGTCGCAAGGGGGTCGGCGCCGACGCCCTGTGCGCCTGCCCGGCCATGGTCCGGGGAGGGAATCGATGGGACTCAGCAGGCTTGCACGCACCACAGCGCTCGGCGCTCTCGCCGTCTCGGTCAGTGTCGCCGGCGCCACGCCGGCAGCGCTGACGGCGGCGGGCGCTCCACGCGGGGACCTGGCCACATCGGCGACACCCGCGGCGCTGCGGCTCGCCGTACGCGCGGTCGGCGGGGCGGAGGACCTGCGCGACCTGCGCGGACTGCGCTACGTCGCCCGCGGACAGCGGTGGATCCACGACGAGGGGGTGCGGCCGGGGACCGCCGCGGTGCCCGCCGACACGTTCCGCGCCGTCGTACGCCAGGCGCTGCGCACCCCGACAGCCCCGATGCGGCTGCGGGTCGACTCCGTGCGCAACTCGCGGGGCACGGCCCGCGAGGTGCACGAGGTGATCTCCGGACGCCGCGGGTACATCCGGGGCGTCGACGCCAACGGATCCACCCCCGCCACCAAGGCGATGACCTCCGACCGGTGGGCGGCGATCCGGATGCAGCAGACGCTGCTCAGCCCACACCTGCTGCTGCGCCAGGCGCTGCGCAACCCGGCGATGGCCAGCGGCGGCGGCACGCAGACCCTTGGCGGTCAGACCTACCGGGTGCTCGTGCTGCGCTCCCGGGTGGCGCCGGTCCGGGTCTTCGTCGACCCGCGGACGGGCCGGATCGCCCGGCTGCGCACGCTGCAGCACGACTACCTGCGCCGTGACGTGATGGTCGAGGTGCGCTACGCCCGGTGGACCCGCGCCGGCTCCGGGCTGCGGATGCCGCGTGCGGTGGCGATCTGGTCCGATGGCGAGCGGATCCACCGCGAGACGCGCACTGCGGTCGCCGCCGACCCGACGCTGCGGGCGCGGGCGTTCCGCATCCCCGCGTCGGTCGGCCCGACCCCGTTCTCGCCCGGGCTGGCGCGGGTCGGCGCCCGCACCAGCGAGTGGGTGATGTCGTTCGCACACCTGGGCTTCATCAAGGACGGCGGCCAGCAGGCGATCAACCCGCAGCGCGTCTCCCCCGGCGTAATCCTGCTCGGCGGCGTCGCCAACAACTCCCTGGTGGTACGGCGCGGGAGCGGTGTCGTGGTGCTCGAGGGCGCACTGCACGACCTGCGGGCCGAGGCGGTGCGACGCTTCGTCCGGCAGCGGTTCCCCGGCCTCCGGGTCACCCACGTGGTCACCACCCACCACCACGCCGACCACTCCGGCGGGATGCGGCCCTACGTCGCGACCGGCGCGAGAGCGGTCGTGCACCAGGCGGCGGTGCCGTTCTTCCGCCGGGTGTTCGCCGAGCGCGACACGACGCTGCTTCCCGACCGGCTCGACCGCACCGAGCGCAGGGCGCGGATCACGGCGGTGCCGGCCGAGGGCGAACTCGTGCTCGACGACCCGCTGCGGCAGGTGGAGGTCTACCCGATCCAGACCACGCACGCGGTCGACATGACGGTCACGTTCGTCCGCGAGGGCGGCGTGGTCTTCGTCAGCGACATCTACACCCCCGGCGCCCCGCCCGGCGAGGGCGGTCAGGCGCTCAACGACCTGATCGTGGCCGAGGGGCTGGACGTCGAGTGGGTCGCCGGCGGGCACGGCGGCGTGATCTCCTACGCCGACTTCCTCGCCGACCTGAACGGCTGAGCCGCCACCCGCGCGCCTCAGCCCTCGAGGCAGGTCCGCAGCCGCGCCAGGTCCGCGGCGATGCTGCGGCGCACCAGCCGGGCCAGCAGCGGTGTCGCAGGGCCGAAGAACCGGCCCGGCGACCCGCTGGAGCGGATGGCCGCCTCGGTGCCGTCGGGGTGGTCGGTGAGCTCGTAGCGCACCAGCATCGGGAACGGCCGTTCCACCTTCAGCTCGACCAGGGCGTCCGGCTCGTGGGCGGTCACCACGTAGCCGTAGGTGAACGAGCGGCCGAGGAACCGCGCGTCGCGCTCGACCGTCGCGCCCTCGCACAACGGCCCCGGACGCGACGGGCGGCTGGCGGTGATGCCGCCCGTCCAGCGGGTGTCGTTGGCCGGGTCGAACATGAACGCGGCCACTTCCTGCCGCGGCCGGCGGATCACGACGCTCGGTCGTACGTCGACTGCCATGGCGTGCTCTCCGGTCGGGTCGGGCCTCATGCGAGGGTACGGCCGGAGAACGCGACCAGGCGGTCCATCATCGGCGCGTCGGCGCCGACCTCGACCGCCTCGGCGAACGACCCGCCCGCGCGAAGCTGCGGGGAGATCGTCTGCTCGGCCAGCGTGAGCACGTAGCCGGCCAGCGGCTCGGACACGGGCACCTTCTGGCCGGTCGCGGCCGCGAGGTCCCATGCGTGAATCAGCAGCTCGATGGACAGGATCCCGGCCGCGAACGCTGCCTGCATCTCGCTGTCGCCGGCCTTGACGGTGCCGTCCAGGCCTCGACGCTGCCACGCCTCGAGCGTCTGCTGGGCCACGAACGCCATCCGCGACTCGGCGTCGCCGGACGACGCCCGGTCGACCTCGCCACCTGCCATCGCGCCGAGGCTGACCAGCGAGTCCTCCAGGTGGTCGAGGAGCTGGGCGACGGTGAACTCGGTGCACGGCGTCCGCCGGTCGCGGTCGGCCTCGGTGACGCCGCGCAGCACGTGCTGGCACACGGCCAAGGTGGCGTCCGCCGAGGTGAGCTGGTTCAGCTCGGCGGGCACGGCGTCCCACTCGTCGGGCCCGGCGTCGCCGGTGACGGCGGCCCGCTGCAGGCGCTCGAGGAAGTGCTCCCACCCCTCGGCGTGGCTGGTGGCCTGCTCCTCGGTGAGGCCGTCGTGCACCAGCCGCACCAGGGCCCCGCCC
>JALZDI010000426.1 GCA_030862655.1 Actinomycetota bacterium
GTCGGCGGGCGAGTAGGCGCGGGGGGCGAGCTCGGCGTACTGCCGCAGGGCGTGGCCGGTCGCGGCGAGCGCGGCGCGCTCCGCCTCCCGGCGCGGTACCGGCCTGGCCCCGTCCGATGCGGGCGGGAGCTGCTCCACGGCCTGCGCGAGCGCGGTCTCGGCGCTCTTGTGTCGGCAGCCCATCACCGCGGCGGTCTCGACGGTTCCCAGGCCCTCCAGGGCGTACAGCACCAGCGCGGCCCGCTGCGGCGCCGTCAGGTCCGCACAGCGCTGCCAGCGCGCGGTCTCGTCGGGCCCCGGGCCACCGCCGAACGTGGGGGTCGGGAGCCACGGGTCGCTGCCGTCCCGGTCGTCGGCGAGATCGAGGGCATCGACGGCCTCGGCGGGCGGGGTGCGCCGGCCGCGGCGCGCCCGCCGCAGGTAGGCGCGGACCATGGTGGCCAGCAGGTCCTCCTCGGCGGGCTCGGCGCCGCCGGTGCGGTGCCAGTGCGCGTGCGCGGCCGCCAGCGCCTCCTGCACCACCTCGTCGGCCTCGTCGGCGCTCCCGGTCAGCGCGTACGCGAACCTGCTCAGCGTGTGCGCGCGGGCGTCCACCCAGCTGTCGAAGTCGGGCGCTGGCGGGTGGGGCGGTGCGGCCACAGGGCGCCTCCTGGTGCTGCTGCGCCTTCGACGATAGCCCTGTCAGGAGTGCACGCACAGGACCCGGAAGCCCTTGGCGCTGGCCGCGCGCGCACAGCCGTACCCCTGCTCGCGCAGCCAGCGCTGCAGCGAGTCGGCACCGAGGTTCCTGCCCACGACCAGGCGCGCCTCGCCGCCGGGTGCCAGGCGCGGCAGCCAGCGCAGCAGCAGCGCGTGCAGCGCCTGCTTGCCGACCCGGATCGGCGGGTTGGACCAGATCTGGTCGAACCGCACGTCGTCGGGTACGGCGTCGGGCGCGGCGACCCGCACCCGGTCTGCGGCCCCGGTCCGGGAGGCGTTCTCCACGGCCAGCTGCAGGGCGCGCTCGTTGACGTCCACGGCCCACACCGTGGCCGCGGGCGCCGCGGCGGCCAGCGCGCAGGCGATCACCCCGTAGCCGCAGCCGAGGTCGAGCAGCGTGCTCGACCCCGTCGGCGGCTCCGAGGCGCGGAACAGCACCGAGGTGCCCAGGTCGAGCCGGCCGGCGGAGAACACCCCCGACGCGGACACCAGGTCCAGCCGGTGCCCCCACACGTCGGCCCGGACCGGCACCCGGGTCAGATGCGAGGACGGCTCGGCGGCGAAGTAGTGCTCGCTCATGACGGCAGCATCCGCACCGCCCGGGCCTGCTCGGCGCGTGCCGCGAGCTCCGCGGGCGGCGGGTAGCCGACCTCCTCCAGCGTCAGCCCGTGCGCGGCCACGACGCGTACGGCCGGGTCGCGTCGGCCGGCGCCCAACACCGCGGCCGGCCACGCCGGGTCGCGCCGGCCCTCGCCGACCGAGAGCATCGCCCCGACCAGGGCCCGGACCATGTTGTGGCAGAACGCGTCGGCGACGATGCGCGCGACCGCGACCCCGTCGGGCTCACGCGACCAGGACAGCTCGAGCAGCGTGCGGACCGTGGTCGCGCCCTCGCGGCGCCGACAGAAGGCCGCGAAGTCGTGTTCGCCGAGCAGGGTGCCCGCGGCCGCGTTCATCGCGGCGAGGTCGAGGCTGCGCGGCCACGCCAGCAGGTGGTGCCTGCGCAGCGGGTCGAGACCCGCCGGGTCGTCGTACACGCGGTAGGCGTAACGGCGCCACACCGCGGAGAACCGCGCGTCGAACCCCGCTGGGGCAGGGGTGACCGCGGGTACCCGCACGTCGGCGGGCAGCACGCCGGCGAGGCGGCGGCGCAGGTCGTCGGGGGCCATGACGTCGGGGCCGTCGGCCCCGTCGGGCAGGTCGGCGTGGCCGACCTGACCGCGGGCGTGCACGCCGGCGTCGGTGCGGCCGGCGCAGGTGACCGCGACCCGCGGCAGGCGGAGCACGGTGGCCAGCGCGGCCTCGACCTCGCCCTGGACGGTACGGCGACCGGGCTGCGCCGCCCAGCCGGAGAAGTCCGCGCCGTCGTAGCAGACGTCGAGCCGCAGCCTCACCGCGGTACCTCCTCCTCTGCGCCCGTCCGCACGACCATTCCAGCATGCGACGAGCCCGCCACCGCGGGGGTGACGGGCTCGCCGGCGCCTTTGCGGGTACGCCGGGCGGGTCAGGCCTTGCCGGACTCCTCGTCGGTGCCCTCGGTCTCGCCCGCGGACTCCTCCGCGGTGGCCTCCTCGGCCGGGACCTCCTCGGCCGGAGCCGCGTCCGCGACCGGCTGCTCCTCTTCGGCGGCCTCCGCGGTCGGCTCCTCCGCGGTCGGCTCCTCCGCGGTCGGC
>JALZDI010000108.1 GCA_030862655.1 Actinomycetota bacterium
GCACGGGGTCGTGCTCGACGGCGCGACGGGCATCGTGCACGTCGACCCGGCCGCCGGTCTGGCCGAGGAGCTGGCCGAGCGGGAGCGGCGCAGCGCCGAGAGACGCGCCCGCGTGAGCGGTCCGGGACGCACCGCCGACGGATCCGCGGTCAGGCTGCTGGCCAACATCGGCACGGTCGAGGATGCGCGGCACGCGGCCGGTCAGGACGTCGAGGGCGTCGGTCTGTTCCGCACCGAGTTCCTCTTCCTCGACCGCACCGGGGAACCAAGCCCGGAGGAGCAGGTCGAGACCTACGCCGAGGTGCTTGCCGCCTTCGGCGACAGGCGGGTGGTGGTCCGCACGTTGGATGCGGGGTCGGACAAGGCGCTGCCTTTCCTGGGCCTGGCCGCGGAGGACAACCCCGCGCTGGGCGTTCGCGGTCTGCGCACCAGTGCGCTGCGGCCCGAGGTGCTCCGGCGGCAGCTGGAGGCTCTCGCCGCAGCGGCCGCCCGCACCGGCACCCGGCCCTGGGTGATGGCGCCGATGGTGTCGACTCCGGACGAGGCCGACGCGTTCGCGCGTCTGGCCCGCGGGGCGGGCCTGGACACGGTGGGCGTCATGGTGGAGGTGCCCGCGGCTGCGCTGCGGGCGGCGCACCTGCTGCGCGCGGTCGACTTCGCCTCGGTCGGCACCAACGACCTGGCGCAGTACGCCTTGGCCGCCGACCGTCAGCTGGGCGACGTCGCTGCGCTGCTGGACCCGTGGCAGCCCGCCGTCCTGGACCTGGTCGCCGCCACATGCGCCGGGGGCGCGGCGCTGGACAGGCCGGTCGGGGTCTGCGGTGAGGCGGCGGCCGACCCGCTGCTGGCCGCGGTGCTGGTCGGGTTGGGCGTCCGGTCGCTCTCCATGGCCCCGGTCGCCGTCCCCGGTGTCCGCGCGCAGCTCGCCGAGGTCGACGTCGCCACCTGCGCGCAGATGGCGCGAATGGCGCGACAGGCGCCCACCGCGGCAGAGGCGCGTGCCGTGGTCGCCGAGTGTCTCACCGCGTGACCCTGGCGGGCGGGGCTCCGCGCACCCGCCGCCGGTGTCAGTGGAGGAGTGAGCGCTTCAGGAAGTCGACCTGCAGCAGCAGGAGGTTCTCGGCGACGGTCTCCTGGGGCGTCATGTGGGTGACACCCGACAGCGGCAGTACCTCATGCGGACGGCCAGCGGCCAGCAGCGCGGCCGACAGCCGCAGGCTGTGCGCGACCACCACGTTGTCGTCGGCGAGCCCGTGGATGATCATCAGCGGCCGTACGGTCTCGGCCGCTTGGGAGAGACCGTCGTCGGTGATCAGCGAGTTGGCCGCGTAGACCTCCGGGTTCTCGTCGGGGTGACCCAGATAGCGCTCCTTGTAGTGGGTGTCGTAGAGGCGCTGGTCGGCCACGGGTGCTCCGGCGACGGCGGCGTGGAACACGTCGGGCCGGCGCAGCACCGCCATCGCCGCGAGGTAGCCGCCGAACGACCAGCCGCGGATGCCGACCCGGTCGAGGTCGAGCGGGTGCTCCTCGGCCAGGGCGTGCAGCGCGTCGACCTGGTCCTCGAGCACCGGGGCGGCGAGGTTGCGGTACACCGCCTTCTCCCATTCGGGCGAGCGCCCCGGCGTGCCGCGGCCGTCGGCCACCACCACCGCGAAGCCCTGGTCGGCGAACCACTGTGAGGTGAGGTACGGGTTCTGCGCGGCGACCACGCGCTGGGCGTGCGGCCCGCCGTACGGGTCCATGAGCACCGGCAGCGGGCCCTCGTCGGGTGTGTAGCCGGACGGCAGGAGTATGGCGGCGGGGATGCGCCGTTTCGCCGCCAGCGTCAGCCGTGGACGTGCCGTCAGCGTCGGGGCCTCGGCGTGCGAGGCGATCCTGGCTACCTCCTCGCCATCGCGCAGCACCCGCACGAGTGGGCCCTGCCGGTCCAACGTGGCCGAGGACAGCACGGTCACGGCGCCGGACCGCGTCGCCGAGTGCACACCGACGCCGTCGGAGACGCGCTCGGTCGCGTCCACGGTGACGCTGTAGACGTGCACCTCGCCGATCTCCGTCTCCTCCGCGGCCTCGCCCGCCGAGGCGCTCACCAGCAGCGACCCGTCGTCGACGTGGAGCACCCCACGGACGTGCAGCGACGGGCCGGTCAGCGCGCGTCCGTCCACGGTCAGCACGCGCGCACCGTCGACGTCGGACACCTGGACCAGCCGTCCGGCTGGTGTCCAGCAGGGCACGCCCGGGAACAGCTCCAGCCAGCACGGATCGGTCTCGGTGCGCACCTCACGTGTGTCGCCGGTCGCGGTGTCGACGCTCAGGAGCGCCTGGCTGGCCTGGTCGCGGGCCTGCACGAGCAGCAGGGGCTGATGCCCCGCGCTCCAGTGCACCTCGGCGAGGTAGGGGTAGCGCTGCCGGTCCCACGCGACGTCGAGGCTGCTGCCGTCCAGGGCGAGCAGCGCCAGTGTGACGTCGGCGTTGGGGGTCCCGGCGGCCGGGTAGCGCACGGCGGTCGGCGGGTTCGCCGGGTTGGCGGGGTCGCTGATCCACCACTGCCGCACGGGGCCGTCGTCGACCCGTGCGACCAGCAGCCGGTCGCCGTCCGGCGACCACCAGAACCCGCGGGTGCGGTCCATCTCCTCGGCCGCGATGAACTCCGCGAGCCCCCACGTCACCTCGGTCCGGTCCGGCTCGGCCAGCGCGCGGTCCGCCGCACCCTCGGCCGTCACCACCCGCAGCGCGCCCTGGCTGACGTAGGCGACGTGGCGGGCGTCGGGGGAGGGGCGCGGGTCGACGACCGGTGTGGGTACGTCGAGCTCCCGGCACGCACCGGTGCGCAGGTCCGCGGTGAACAGCCGGCCGGACAGCGCGAACGCCGCCATTCCGACGGCGCTGTCTGTGGCGTAGTCGACGACACCGGCCGACCCTTCGCGGCTGCGCTCCCGGCGGGCGCGCTCCTCGGCCGACAGCTCCTCCTGCGCACCGCCGAGCAGCAGGCCGGGGTCGGCCACCAGCCGCTCGGCGCCTCCGGCGTCGCTGAGGTCGAGAACCCACAGCCGGTTGCTCCGGTCCACCCCGGACCCGGACCGCAGGAACGCCACCCGCTCGCCGTCCGGCGAGACCGCGAAGCGCCGAGGTGTGCCGAGGGTGAAGCGGAGGGTGCGGGCGTGCTGGCGAGGGAACGTCGTCTGTGCGGTCACCCACACACCCTAGGCGGCCGGTCCGGAGGCGGCTCGGCTCCGAACACCGGGTGACACGCGACCCGCCCGACCTCCGGAGCTGATACGAACACCCATCGAAACCGTCGTCTCGCTGCGGCGCTGACCGGTTCCCTCCTCCTGGTGCTGTGCGTGCGGCGGCAGCAGCGAGTCCGCGGAGCTCGACGCGTCCGCGTCGACGGCCCAGTCCGCCGGCGCCGACCCGTTCGTGCTCACCCGGCAGGCGGCTTCGCACATGCCGTCGACCGCTGACGCGCTGGCCGGGGGCCTCGACCAGGCGCTCGAGCTCGCGGCGGGCGCGCTGGACGAGAACACCGTGGCGCTGGCCGAGCGGTCGCGGCCAAGAGCGACGACCGGGCCGGCAAGCGCAGGCAAACCTGCAGGCCTACGCCGAGCAGCAGGGTCAGACGATGCAGAAGCTGACGAACGGCGGGCTCCCGGCCGACGTGGTGCAGCAGTCGTCCGAGACCCACATCGCCTCGCTCACCGCCGATCGACGCGATGGCCGCCGCACAGACCATGACGCGATGACTTCCTCGGCCAGCCGCGGTCTGTCCACGCAGAGGCTGTGCAGATGCTGGTGGAGGTGGTCAGCGTGGACGAGGAGTTCTCCGCAGAGCTGCAGAAGAGTCCTGCCAAGGGCGGATGGACCTACGTCGTGTGGCCTGGCTCGGCGACGTTCTTCGGGACCCGCGGACTGGTCAAGGTCCGCGGCACGATCGACGGACATCCGTTCACGAGCTCGTTCATGG
Source organism: Actinomycetota bacterium (assembly GCA_030862655.1). The sequence goes on from JALZDI010000108.1 coordinate 3,962, forward strand.
CGACCGGCGACGGCACCCACAAGCTGCCGGTCAAGGCCGCCGTGCAGCGGGCCATCCGCAAGGAGGCCGGCGACACGGTCACCGTGCACCTCGAGGAGCGGATCGCGCCTTAGCCGGAGTCTCTGGGCCGGCACGAGGTGCTGACGAGCAGCTCGATGGCGGGTTAGCGTTTCGCGTGTGAGACGCGCCCCGCACGAGAACGTCGCGACGGTCCTTGTCGCCCCGGGCGTCCTGAGCGACCTCGAGCTCGACCTCATGACGGTGGACCTGCGGGTGTGGCCGGTGCGGACTGCCCCGATCTGCACCGACGGCGCGCGGACGGCGTTCCAGATCCGCCACCGGTTGCTGTTGAGGCACCGTGGAGAGTGGGACCTCGCGGCCGGGTGGACGCCGGTGTGGATCGGCTTCGGGCCGACCTGGCGCGAGGGCGACGAGCCGTTGCCCTGGGTCGCGCACAAGGCGCTGTGGCAGATGCTGGACTCGTATGCGGAGCATGTGCGTTTCCACCGCAGGCTCGGCGGCATCCCCCGTATGCCCTTGCCCGGGGACGTGCACGTATGACGAGCCCGACTGAGTCGCGGGTCCCGAGTGTCGTGGTCACCGGGGCGAACGGTCTCGTCGGCTCCCGCATCTGCGCGGCGCTGGTCGACCGGGGTGCGACGGTGCGTGCCGTCGTACGGCGTGGTGGCACGGCCCCTGCACTCGCGGGCGTCCAGGAACAGGTCGGTGACTTCCACGACCCCGGCTTCGCTGCTGCCGTGGCTGCGGGTGCGAGCGCCGTCGTCACGACCGTCCACCCGATGGGGACGGACCACGACACCCAGCACCGGGTCGCGGTGGAGGGTACGCCGGTCCTGGCTCGGGCGGCCCGCGACGCCGGCGTCGAACGCCTGGTCCACATCTCCACCGCGGCCGTCTACGACCGCTCCCCCGAGGCCGGTGACATCGACGAGTCATCGCCGCTGGTCGCCGATGACGCCGACGCCTATGCCGTGACCAAGCGTGACACCGACGCCGCCCTGGCCGAGATCGACGGGCTGACCCGCGTCCTGGTCCGTCCGCCGGCGATCCTCGGCACCGGCGACACCTCGATCTGGAACGCCATCCGCCCCGCGGCTGTCCGCGCGGACGAGAAGGCCCGCCGCGTCGTGCCCGACCAGAGCTTCGCGTGGGTCCACGTCGACGACCTCGCCGTACTGGTCGCCGACGTGGCCTCGGGCCGGGTGCAGACGTCGGCGGACCCGGGAAGCGGACCGGTCGAGGGCGCGTGCACCGTCGTCAACGTGGCGGCGGGTCCGGCCACCGCCCGGGACTACTTCGCGACGGTCACCCGCGCGCTCGGCGTCGAGCCGGTCTGGGTCGAGGGTCCCGCGTGGACCGGCCGCATCCTGGCCGGGCGCGCCCGGGGGTGGGGCTGGGCCCCGACCGTGGACCTCTCCCAGGCGCTGGCTGAGCTCGACGAGGGGCTGCGCGCCCGGACCTGAGGGAGCTGGTGGCCGGCGCGGCGTCCCCGATCGGTGCTGCCGGCGATCGTTGCGCACGCCTCGGTCAGTGTCGCTGCTCGAGGACGGCCGGGTCGCGCTCGTTCGGCGGCTCCTCGGGCTCCCAGCGCAGGAGGTCGCCAGGCTGGCAGTCGAGCGCCTCGCACAGGGCGGTGAGCGTGGTGAACCGCACCGCCTTGGCGCGTCCGTTCTTGAGCACCGCCAGGTTGGCGGGCGTGATGCCGACGCGTTCGGCGAGCGTGCCCACGGCCATCTTGCGCCTGGCCAGCATCACGTCGATGTCGACGACGATCGGCATCAGATCACCTCGTTCAGCTCGGACTGCAGGTGGTGCGCCTCGGCGTCGAGGGCGACGGCCTGGGCGAGCAGCATCCGCAGCACGAGGACGACCAGGGCGACGCCGGCGACGGCCAGCGACACCCCGCAGATGAGCAGGACGACGCCGGGGGCAACGGCTTCGCCGGGCGCGAGGGTGACGGCGAGGCCGAACGTGAGGAGGGACGCTGCCGCGATCGCGCCGATCACGATGTCGACGTACCGGAAGGCGGCGTGGGAGAACACCGTGCCGCGCCGGACCATCGTCAGCAGGCGCCACACGCATACGCCGGTGACCTGCATGGTCACGACACCCAGGAGGACGATGACGGTGAGCGAGGCGCGGACCGCCGCGGGCGCTCCGTCGAGGTCTGCCCAGAACAGCGGCACCATCACCGCCTGCACGAACAGCGAACCGGCGAGCCCGACCGCGAGCACGATGCGTAGCGCGAGAACGGTCAGATTTCCCATCGAGACTCCTCTAATCGCTGAACAGCAAGAATATATCGATAAGCGGTTTGTTTCGCAAGAGATTCGATTGCGAGGCGGGTTCGGTGGGACCCTCGAGACATGACGGAGGACATGCGTCCCGCGCCACCAGATGCAGGAGGCGCGCCTCGACGACGGGCCAAGCACCTCATCGACCTCGACAACCCGCCCCGGCCCGCGAAGCGGTCCTCCATGAGCCTCACCCGCGTTCAGCAGTGGGT
>JALZDI010000109.1 GCA_030862655.1 Actinomycetota bacterium
CTCCTCGCCCGGCCGCCTGACCGGCCCGCCGCCCCCACTCGCGGGCCCGGTGAGCCGCGCCGGACCCGCGCCGCAGCGGCCGTGTGGGCTGCGGCTGCGTCGGGTCCTCGGGCTGCACCCGCCCATCCTGCCTGGTGACGACGACGTGCCGGCGCAGGCGGGGTCCGCCGGACGGCCGCACCGTCGATGCGCGAGAATCGCCGCATGTCTGCTGCTGCCCGCCCCAAGAAGGCCGACGCGACGCTCGCCGACGCTGTGGAGACCGCGCGTGCCGCGCTGCTCGCGGAGGTCCCCGCCGCGCAGGTCGGCGAGCACGACGGCTACGACGTCGAGGCCGAGCGGGTGCTCACGCACTTCTTCACCGCCGTCGTCCCCGGCTACCAGGGGTGGCGCTGGTCGGTCACGCTGACCCGAGCCAGCCGGCAGCGCTCGGCCACGGTCAACGACGTCGTCCTGCTGCCCGGCCCGCATGCGCTGCTGGCGCCCGAGTGGGTGCCCTGGCGGGAGCGGATCCGCCCCGGCGACCTCGGCCCCGGTGACATCCTGCCCACCGAGGAGGACGACCCGCGGCTGGTGCCCGGCTACACCGCCGGAGACGAGGTCGTCGACACCGACTCGGTGCGGGAGGTCAGCGACGAGCTCGGGCTCGGCCGCGTGCGGGTGCTGTCCCTCGAGGGCCGCGACGAGGCAGCCGACCGCTGGTACGCCGGCAGCCACGGACCCGACACCCCGATCGCGCAGTCCGCGCCGGCGCGGTGCGGCACCTGCGGGTTCCTGGTCCGGCTGGGTGGGCCGCTGGGCACCGTCTTCGGCGTGTGCGCCAACGGCTTCGCCGGCGACGACGGCCGGGTGGTGTCGTTCGACCACGGCTGCGGTGCGCACTCCGAGGTCAAGCTGAGCAAGGCCGCGCAGCCGCAGGCGCTGCCGGCGCCGGTGTTCGACACGATCGGCTACGACGACCTGGAGACGTTCTGACCCCAGCGCGCTGACCGCGGGGAGTGCGGTCGACAGCGTGCTCGGGTGCCGTCATCGTCATCGCGCAGCCGAGGCAACGGACAGTTTCGGGTGCCCCCGCGCCGAGGATCGTCCGTTGCCTGCCTACAGGCCGGCGGCGCCGAGCGGGCTGGTCTCCGGTGGCTGTGGCGGCTGGCTGCGCAGGTGGTTGCGGCGCCGGCGGCAGTACTCCAGGCCGAGCAGCCCCAGCCCGAAGCCGGCGACGCAGGTCCACAGCCACCAGCTCTTGCCGTTGTCGACCAGCGTGCCGTAGAAGGGCAGCAGCGCCAGGAACGCGACCAGCCACAGGCCCGCGCCCACCGCGACCGTGCGCACGCCGTCGACGTCGAGTGGCTCGACCTCGGCGGTGACCAGCAGCGGCTTGTGTTCCTTGCCCACGGCCCCAACGTTACGCTGCCGCACGGTCCTTGCAGTGCAGTCCTGGCAGAACAGGTGGAGCAATGAGTACGACGACGGCTGCCGACCGGGGTGACACCGGTGTCCTCGACCGCTACTTCAAGATCCGCCGGCGCGGGTCGACCGTGGCCCGCGAGGTGCGCGGCGGGGTCGTCACGTTCTTCACGATGGCCTACATCGTCGTGCTCAACCCGCTGATCATCGGTTTCGCGCAGGACGCCGACGGCCGTTACCTCGGCGGCGGGACCCAGCCCGACCTGGCGGCGATCGCGGCGGGGACGTCGCTGGCGGCCGGGGTGCTCACGATCCTGATGGGCGCGGTCGCCAACTACCCGCTGGCCCTGGCCACCGGTCTCGGCCTGAACGCGTTCGTGGCCTTCTCCATCGCCTCCGGCATGACCTGGGCCGACGCGATGGGCCTGGTGGTGCTGGAGGGCCTGGTCATCCTGGTCCTGGTGCTCACCGGCTTCCGCACGGCGGTGTTCCACGCCGTGCCCGCCCAGCTCAAGACCGCGATCAGTGTCGGCATCGGGCTGTTCATCGCGCTGATCGGGTTCTACGACGCCGGCTTCAGCGGCCGGCCTTTCGCCGCGTCCTCGCCGCCGCTCGAGCTCGGCGTCGGTGGCGTGCTCGTCGGCTGGCCGGTGGCGGTGTTCGCGTTCGGGGTGCTGCTCATGGTGGCGCTGTTCGTGCGCCGGGTGAAGGGCGCGATCCTCATCGGCATCCTCCTCACCACCGTGGTGGCGATCGTGGTCGAGGCGGTCGTGCACGCGGGTTCGCAGGTCTACAACGCGGAGTCGAACACGGTCGAGAACCCCGCGGGGTGGGGGCTGAACGCGCCGGTGGCGCCGGAGGACTGGGTGGGGCTGCCCGACCTGTCGCTGCTGGGCCAGTTCAGCCTGTTCGGGTCGGTCGAGCGGGCCGGGCTGATCGCGGCGCTGCTGTTCGTGTTCACGCTGATGCTGGCCGACTTCTTCGACACCATGGGCACGATGACGGCGATCGGCGCGGAGGCAGGCCTGCTCGATGACGAGGGCAACCCGCCGGGCACTCGGCGGATCCTGGTCGTCGACTCGCTGGCGGCCGCGGCCGGTGGTGCCGCGGCGGTGTCGAGCAACACCTCCTACATCGAGTCCGCCTCCGGTGTGGGCGAGGGCGCGCGCACCGGCCTGGCCAGCATCGTGACCGGGCTGCTCTTCCTGCTGTCGATGTTCTTCGCGCCGCTGGTCGAGGTGGTGCCGTACGAGGCGGCGACTCCGGCCCTGGTCATCGTCGGGTTCCTGATGATGACCCAGGTCAAGAGCATCGACTGGGACGACGTCGAGATCGCTCTGCCGGCGTTCCTGACCATCGTGCTGATGCCGTTCACGTACTCGATCACCGCGGGCATCGGCGCCGGCTTCGTGACCTACGCGCTGATCAAGACCGTACGCGGGCGCGCCCGCGACATCCACCCCCTGATGTGGGTGGTGGCGGTGCTGTTCGTCGTCTACTTCGCCATCGCGCCGATCCGCTCCCTGTTCGGCGTCTCCTGACGCTGGGGCCACCACCACGAGCGCAGTGATGCGCCTCACAGTCCCCTGGTGGGTCGTCGAAACCATTTGATTAGCACGGCTAATGAGTTAGGCTAAGGGTCGTGACTGAGACGACGCGGGGGGACGTGCGGAGCAACGCCGCACTCGCCAGCTCGCTGCGCAACTCGGTCATGCGGCTCTCGCGCCGGTTGCGCATCGAGCGCGCGAGCACCGACCTCAGCCTCAACCAGCTCGCCGTCCTCGGGACCCTCGGCCGCCGCGGACCCCTCTCGGTCGGCGAGCTGGCTGCGGCCGAGAAGGTCCAGCCACCCTCGATGACGCGCACGGTGAACTGCCTGTGCGACCTGGGCCTGGTCCGTCGCGAGCCCCACCCCTCCGACCGGCGGCAGGTCGTCGTGCACCTGTCCGACGAGGCGCGGCGCGTGCTCGACGAGGACCGGCGCCGGCGCGACGCGTGGCTGGCCCGTCAGCTTGACGACCTCACCCCCGACGAACGCCGCCTGCTCCGCCAGGTGGCGCCGACTCTCGAAAGGCTCGCCCAGGTTTGAGGACCACGTTCCGCGCGCTGGCGATCCGCAACTACCGCCTGTTCGCCACCGGTTCGCTGGTCTCCAACGTCGGCACCTGGATGCAGCGGGTCGCCCAGGACTGGCTGATCCTGGTGCTGACCGACAGCCCCGCCGCGCTCGGCGTCACCACCGGCCTGCAGTTCCTGCCGATCCTGCTGTTCTCGGCGTACGCGGGCGTGGTGGGCGACCTGTTCCCCAAGCGGCGGGTCATCGCGGTGACGCAGACCGCGATGGGGCTTACCGCCGCCGTGCTCGGCATCCTCGCGGTCACCGGCGCGGTGCAGCCCTGGCACGTCTACGTGCTCGCGTTCGTGTTCGGCGCGGGTACGGCGTTCGACGGCCCCAACCGGCAGGCGTTCGTCTCCGAGATGGTCGGCCCCGACCACCTGTCCAACGCGGTCGGCCTCAACTCCGCGTCGTTCAACCTCGCTCGGATCATCGGCCCGGCCGTGGCCGGCGGGCTGATCGCCTGGTTCGGTGCGGGGGCGGCCGCTACCGGCTGGGTGATCCTGCTCAACGCGGTCAGCTACGCCGCGGTGCTCGTGTCGCTGGCGCGGATGCGACCCGCCGAGCTGATGAGCCCCGAGCCGGTGGCCCGCGCCCGCGGCATGCTCCGCGACGGCCTGCGCTACGTGCGGGCGCGCAGCGACGTCATGCTGATCCTGGCCATCGTGTTCAGCGCCGGCACGTTCGGGCTCAACTTCCAGATGACGATGGCGATCATGGCCACCGAGGTCTACGGCAAGGGCGCCGACGAGTACGGCCTGCTCGGCTCGGTGATGGCGGTCGGCTCGCTGGCGGGCGCGCTGCTCGCCGCCCGCCGTACGCACATCCGCCAGCGGCTGGTGATCGTGGCGGCCGTGGTGTTCGCGCTGGTGGAGATCGTGGCCGGGCTGATGCCGACCTACCTCGCGTTCATGATCGTGCTGCCGCTGTGCGGTCTGTCGGCGCTGACCATGATCACCGCGGCCAACAGCTACGTGCAGCTGGCGGTCGACCCGCAGATGCGCGGCCGGGTGATGGCGCTGTACATGGCGATCTTCATGGGTGGGACGCCGGTGGGCGCGCCGATCCTCGGCTGGGTCGCGGAGGCCTTCGGCGGCCGGTGGACGCTGATCGGCGGTGGCCTGCTCACGCTGGCGGGCACGCTGCTGGCGACGGCGATCTTCGCCCGCGGGCGTGGCCTGGTGATGCGCGCCACCCTCGCCCCGATGCCGCGCGTGCAGGTGTTCAGCAAGGACGAGTACGCCGCCCGCCGCGCGCGGCAGGTGGTCACCCGCGCCGCCTGACCCGCGGCGACGGGGCGCGGCTGGCATCGTGGCGGGTGTGCGCCTCTTCGTCGCGGTCGAGCTGCCCCTGCGGGTGCGGGAGCACCTGGACGCCGGCGCTGCGCCGGTGCGCGCGGCCATGGACGGCTGGCGATGGACCCCCGCGGCGCAGTGGCACCTCACCCTGGCGTTCCTCGGCGAGGTGTCAGAGGCGCGGCTGCCCGAGCTGAGCCGGCGGATGGGCCTGGCGGCGCGGCGGCACCGTCCCTTCGAGCTGGCGCTGGCCGGGTTCGGAGCCTTCGGCAGCGCGCGCCGGGCCCGCATCCTGTGGGTGGGTGTCGACGGTGAACGAGAGGCGCTGGTCAGGCTGGCCGACACGGTGAGCGCCGGTGCGCGTCGGGCCAAGGTCGCGCTGGAGGACCGCCGGTACCGCCCGCACATGACGCTGGGCCGACGCCGCGCACCGGTCGACGTGCGCGACCTGCTCGACACCGGCGCCGGCTACCACGGACCGACCTGGACCGTCGAGGAGTTCGTGCTGGTGCAGTCGCATCTCGGCTCCGCCGTGCGGCACGAGGTCCGCGAGACCTTTCCGCTGCGGGCACCGGGATAGCCTCGGCCGCATGCACCCGCGCTACCGCCGGCTCGTGATCCCGGTGATCCTGGTCGCGCTGCTCCTCATCGTGCTGCTCGCCGCCCTCACCTGACGCGTACGACGGGCTCACCAGGCGTATGCCTCGGGGGCCGGCTTGCCCGGGCCGGGGAACAGCTCGTCGAGCCGCGCCAGTGTCTCCGCGTCCAGCCGCACCTGCGGCACCGGCAGTGCCTGCCGCAGCTGCTCGACGGTGCGGGGCCCCACGATCGGCGCGGTCACGCCGTCCTGGTGCAGGAGCCAGGCCAGCGCCACGGTGCCGGGGTCGTGGCCGAGCTCGGCGCACAGCTTCTCGTAGGCCGCGACCCGCTCGTGGTGTGCCTCGACGTAGTCCTGCGCACGCCCGGATGCCGACCGTCCGCGCTCGGCCTTGGCCAGCACGCCGCCGAGCAGCCCGCCGTGCAGCGGGCTCCACGGGATCACGCCGATGCCGTAAGCACGTGCGGCCGGCAGCAGCTCGAGCTCGACCGAGCGCTGCACGAGGTTGTACAGCGACTGCTCCGACACCAGCCCCAGGAAGTGCCGTGCCCGCGCCGCCTCCTGCGCCTGGGCGAGATGCCAGCCGGCGAAGTTGCTGCTGCCGACGTAGAGCACCTTGCCCTGCGCGACCAGCAGCTCCATCGCCTGCCAGATCTCGTCCCACGGCACGGCCCGGTCGACGTGGTGCATCTGGTAGAGGTCGATGCGGTCGGTCTGCAGCCGGCGCAGCGAGTCCTCGCAGGCGGCCACGATGTGCCGTGCCGACAGCCCGCCGTCGCCCGGCCACTCCGACATCGACCCGTAGACCTTGGTGGCCAGCACGGTCCTGCGCCGCCGCTCGGCCGACCCGGCGAACCAGCGGCCGACGATCTCCTCGGTCCAGCCCTTGTTCTCGCCCCAGCCGTACACGTTCGCGGTGTCGACGAAGTTGAGGCCCGCCTCGAGGGCGGCGTCCAGGATCCGGTGCGCCTCGGGCTCCTCGGTGACCGGTCCGAAGTTCATCGTCCCCAGGCACAGCCGCGACACCTGCAGACCGCTACGACCCAGCCGTGTGTAGTCCATGACGC
>JALZDI010000110.1 GCA_030862655.1 Actinomycetota bacterium
CCCCTTCAGCGAGTCGACGACCGCCTTGGCGAAGAACGGCGTGAACGACAGCTTCACGCCCTCGCGGCGGGCGAACTCGTCCTTCTTCTGCTGGCGGAGCCGCGCGATCGAGGTGACGTCGACCTCGACCACGGTGGTCAGCTGCGCGGACGTCTGCAGCGACTCCACCATCCGGGCCGCGATCACCTTGCGCAGCCGGCTCATCTTCTCGGTCTTGCCGCGCAGCGGGCTGGGCTCGACCGGCGCGGGCGCCGGTGCCCCAGTCTCGGCGGCCGCGGGCTGCTGGGCGGGCTCGGCCTTCCTGGACTTGGCCGCGTCGAGCACGTCCTGCTTGCGGATGCGCCCGCCGACCCCGGAGCCGGTGACCGACGACAGGTCGACGTCGTGCTCGGCGGCGAGCTTGCGCACCAGCGGCGTGACGTATGCCGAGCCGTCCTCCGACGACGCCTGCCGACCCGAGGGCGGGGCCGAGGGCTGCTGCCCCGGGGTCGGCGCCGGCGTGGGCGCCTCCTGGCGCTGTGCAGCCTCCGACTCGGCGTCGCGGGTCTGCGCGCCCCCGGACTCCTCGCGGTCGCTGCGCGGGGTTTCGCCCTGGCCGGGAGCCGTCTCGCGCGCCCCCTGCGTGGTGGCGGCCTCCTCGGGCTGCTGCTCGGCCTCCGGCTGCTCGGTCGGCGCCGACGTCTGCTCCTGCTCCTGCTCCTGCGCGGGCTCCTGCTCCTGCGCGGGCTCCTGCTCCTGCGCGGGCTCCTGCTCCTGCGCGGGCTCCTGCTCCTGGGCGGGCGCCTGCTGGGCGCTGCTGCCCTCGGGTCCGATCGTGGCCAGCTCGGCGCCGACCTCGACGGTCTCGTCCTCGCTGACCTTGATCTCGACCAGCACGCCCGCGACCGGCGACGGGATCTCGGTGTCGACCTTGTCGGTGGAGACCTCCAGCAGCGGCTCGTCGACCTCGACGCTCTCGCCGGGCTGCTTGAGCCAGCGGGTGATCGTGCCCTCCGTGACGCTCTCGCCGAGCGCCGGCAGCGTCACCGGTGTGGTCTCGCCGTCTCCGCCTCCGGACGACGCCTGCTGCGGCTGCTCGGGCGGCGCCTCGCGCGCCGGCTCCTGCTCCTGCTCGGTCGACTGCTCCATTCCGGCGGACTCACCGGCAGCCTGCTCGGTCTGCGCCTCCCGGCCCTGCGACTCCTGCTGCTCCTGCTGCTCCTGCTGCTCGCCCTCGTCGCCACCGCCGTCGCCGCCGCCCTCGGAGGCCTCGCCGATCGTGGCCAGCTCGGCGCCCACCTCGACGGTCTCGTCCTCGCCGACCTTCTGCTCCAGCAGGGTGCCGGCCGCGGGGGAGGGGATCTCGGTGTCGACCTTGTCGGTGGAGACCTCCAGCAGCGGCTCGTCGACCTCGACGGTGTCGCCTGGCTGCTTGAGCCAGCGGGTGATCGTGCCTTCGGTGACGCTCTCGCCGAGTGCGGGGAGAGTTACGGAGACCGGCATGGTGATCGTGTGCTCCTTCGTCGATCAGTCGTCGAGGTCGGACGGGCGGCGGGTGCTGGACGCCACGCTATTACGAGCGGTCACGAGTGCGCGTGCAGTGGCTTGCCGGCGAGCGCGAGGTGGGCCTCGCCGAGCGCCTCGTTCTGGGTCGGGTGCATGTGCACCAGCTGGGCGACGTCATCGGGGAAGGCGTCCCAGTTGTAGATCAGCTGCGCCTCGCCGATCAGCTCCCCGACGCGGGAGCCGACCATGTGCACGCCGACGACGGGTCCCTCTTGCTGGCGCACGAGCTTCACGAACCCCTGGGTCTTGAGGATCTGGCTCTTGCCGTTGCCGCCGAGGTCGTAGGTGAGGGTCTCCACCGACCCCTCGCCGTACCGCTCCTGGGCCTGCTGCTCGGTCAGGCCGACCGAGGCCACCTCGGGCTCGCAGTAGGTGACCCGGGGGATGCCGCTCTCGTCGATCGGCACCGGGTCGAGACCGGCGATGTGCTCGGCGACGAAGACGCCCTGGGCGAACCCGCGGTGCGCCAGCTGCAGGCCGGGCACGATGTCGCCGACGGCGTAGACACCGTCGACGTTGGTGCGCAGCCGCTCGTCGGTGAGCACGAACCCGCGGTCCATGGCGACGCCCTGCTCGTCGTACCCGAGGCCGTCGGTGGTCGGGCCGCGGCCGACCGCGACCAGCAGCAGCTCGGCCTCGTAGACGTCGCCCGACTCGACGGTCACCCGCACGCCGGAGTCGGTGGTCTCGACGCTCTTGAACGGCGTACTCGTCTTGGCGGTGATCCGGCGCTTGCGGAACGCGCGCTCGACCAGCTTGGAGCTGGCATCGTCCTCGGTGGGGACCAGCCGCGGCAGCGCCTCGATGACCGTGACCTCGGTGCCGAACGAGCACCAGGCGCTGGCGAACTCGACGCCGATCACGCCGCCGCCGAGCACGATCGCGCTGCCCGGCACCGTGTCGAGGCTCAGCGCCTGCTCACTGGTGAGCACCCGCTGGCCGTCGATCTCCAGGCCCGGCAGCGTCTTGGAGTAGGAGCCGGACGCGAGCACGACATGGCGACCGTCGTAGCGCGTGCCGTCGACCTCCACCGTGCGCGGGCCGACGAGCCGGCCGGCGCCCTCGACCATGGTGATGCCGCGGCTCTTCACCAGCCCCTGCAGACCCTTGTAGAGGCGGCTGACCACGCCGTCCTTGTAGGAATTGACCCCGGACATGTCGACGCCCTCGAGGCTGGCCTTGATGCCGAACTGGTCGGCGTCGCGCGCGGCGTCGGCGATCTCGCCCGCGTGCAGCAGGGCCTTGGTGGGGATGCAACCGCGGTGCAGGCAGGTGCCGCCGAGCTTGTCCTTCTCGACCAGCGCGACGCTCAGGCCCAGCTGGGCCGCACGGAGGGCGCAGGCATAGCCGCCGCTGCCTCCGCCGAGGATGACCACGTCGAACGTGTTGTTGGCCTGGTCGGCCTGCTCTGCCACCACTACCTCCGTCACGCCAGGATCTGCTCGCGGACCCTCATCCTTTCACCCGGCCGCGGCGTGACCGCAATCACCCTCGGTGCCGGTTGGCGCGGTGCGAGACACTGGTGGTGTCGGGTCGACAGGAGGGTCCACGATGGCGTTGCGCTGGCCACGGAGGCGGTCGCGCTCGGCCGCGTCGCCGCAGCACGACGACGAGGACGTCCAGCACCTGCGCGACTTCGCCGCGAGCCGCACCGGGGTGGAGGGGTTCGTCGAGCCGCGCACGACCGTCACCCAGCCGACGATGGTGCTGGTGGCCGTCGACGGGGAGTGGACCCGGCGCCGGGTGCGCTCGGAGCAGTGGGCGCACGACTTCGCCAAGCGGGAGGGCTTCCCCTGCTACGACGCGGCCGTGTCCGGGTACCCCAGCCGGATGCGCGAGTGGAACCGCCGCCGATCCCAGGAACGCAAGAACCTCGACATCCCCGACGACCTCAGCGGCCTCTGACCCTCGGCGCCCCGCCGCAGTCTTTCGCGCCGAGAATGCGCGAGTGTCCGACGTGGGGCACTCGCGCAGTCTCGGTGCGAGGGGGCGGGAGGAGGCGCGAAGGGCGGCGCGAAAGTGGGGCCGCGAAGGGCGCGAGAGGGGTCAGCGGCCGGCGCGCTCGGCCGCGAGCTGCACCAGCGTGCGGACGGCGGCGCCGGTGCCCCCGTGCGGGGTGTAGCCCCACGGCCCGCCGTCGTTGAACGCGGTGCCCGCGATGTCGAGGTGCGCCCAGTCGACGCCGTCGCCGACGAACTCGCGAAGGAACGCCGCGGCGTAGAGGGCGCCGCCCCACCGCTCGGGGTTGTGCTGGGCGAGGTCGGCCACCTTGGACCCGCGGACCTTCTCGTGCATCTCCTCCGGGATCGGCAGCGGCCACATCTCCTCGCCCGCCCGGTGAGCGGTGTCGCGCAGCGCGCTCAGCAGCTCGGGGCGGTTGGCCATCACACCCGAGGTGCGGGTGCCCAGGGCCACCACGCAGGCGCCGGTGAGCGTGGCGACGTCGACCAGCACGTCGGGGTTCAGCGCGCTGGCGGTGGTGATCGCGTCGGCCAGCACGAGCCGGCCCTCGGCGTCGGTGTTGAGCACCTCGACGGTCTTGCCGCCGTACATCTTCAGCACGTCACCTGGCCGGGTGGCGGTGCCGGAGGGCATGTTCTCGGCGAGAGCGGCGTAGGCCGTGACCTGCACCGGCAGGCCGAGCTCAGCGATCGCTAGCGTCGCAGTGACGACAGCCGCAGCCCCGGACATGTCGCACTTCATGGTGGTCATGCCCGAGGACGGCTTGATCGACAGGCCGCCGGAGTCGAACGTGATGCCCTTGCCGACCAGGGCGATGTGCGCCTTGGCGCTGCGCGGCTTGTACGACATGGTGACCAGCCGGGGCGGGGTGGAGGAGCCCTGCCCGACGCCGAGGATGCCGCCGTAGCCCTCGCCCTCGAGGGCCCGCTCGTCCATCACCGACACCTTGACCTTGGTGCCGCGGGCCTGCTGGGTCACGTGCTCGGCGAACGTCACCGGGTTGAGGTCGCCTGCGGGGGTGTTGACCAGGTCGCGGGCGGCGTTGACCGCGCGGCCGACCGTGTGCGCGGTCTCCAGCGCCTGCTGCGCTGCCTTGCTGCGCGCGAGGTCGGTGAGCACGACGACCTCGGTCTTCTCCTTGGTGGCGTGGTCGCTGCGGTAACGGGTGAAGGCGTAGCCCCCGAGGAGCACGCCCTCGACGACCGCGCGCACCCGCTCCGCGGTGTCGGCGGGTACGGCGAGCGCGACGGAGGTGGCCTCGGACAGCGAACGCAGCGCAGAGCCGACACCGCGCCGCAGCGCCTCGGCGTCGACGCCGGCCTCGCCGAGCCCGACCAGCACGACCAGCTGCGCCCGGACGGCGCCGCCCGAGGGCAGCTTGGTCACCTCGCCGACGGTGCCCCTCACCCCCAGCGCACGCAGCGTCGCCGGGAACGACTTGCCGAACGCCGCGGCGACGGCCTCGCCGCCCGGGGCGACCTTGACCCCTTCGCCGTCCTTGACCACACCGACCACCAGGGCCTCGGTGCGGGTCTTGTGCGGTGCGGCCTTGCGCAGGCTGATCTCGGTCACGTCGGCGGTTCCCTCGTCGTCGGGGGCGGGTCGGACGGTGGCGATGCTACCGCTGCGCTGTGACACCACGGCTGCGGTAGCGTCGCGGCCATGTCAGAGCACGACTCCGGGACTCCGACCGAGGGCGGTCTGCTCCGGTCGCCGCTGCACGACAGGCACACCGCGCTCGGCGCGAAGACCGCCGAGTTCGGCGGCTGGGAGATGCCGCTGGAGTACGCCGGGGGCGGGGTGCTCAAGGAGCACGCCGCGGTGCGGCAGGCGGTCGGCGTCTTCGACGTCAGCCACCTCGGCAAGGCCACGGTCGCGGGGCCGGGCGCCGCCGCGTTCGTCAACTCCTGCCTGACCAACGACCTCGGCAAGATCGTCCCGGGCAAGGCGCAGTACACGCTGTGCTGCGACGACGAGACCGGCGGTGTGGTCGACGACCTCATCCAGTACCTGCGCGGCGACGACGAGGTCTTCCTGATCCCCAACGCCGCCAACACCGCCGAGGTGTGCCGGCGGCTGGCTGCCGCTGCGCCCGCCGAGGTGACCGTGACCGACGAGCACCGCGACCACGCGATCATCGCGGTGCAGGGTCCGCGCAGCCACGACGTGCTGGGCAAGGTGGGCCTGCCGATGCCCGAGGACTTCATGGCGTTCACCGACGCGGGGCTCGACGGCTCGCCGGTGGTGGTGTGTCGCACCGGCTACACGGGGGAGCACGGCTACGAGCTCGTCGTACCGGCTGGTGCGGCTGAGGCGGTGTGGGACGCGGTGATGGAGGCCGGGGCCGGGCACGGGATCCTGCCGTGCGGGCTGGGCGCTCGCGACACGCTGCGTACCGAGATGGGCTACTCGCTGCACGGCCAGGACATCTCGCCGACGATCACCCCGATCATGGGCCGGCTGGTGTGGGCGGTCGGCTGGGACAAGCCGGCGTTCTGGGGGCGGGAGGTGCTCACCGCCGAGCGTGCCGCGAAGGCAGGACCGCTGCTGCGGGGGCTGCGCGCGGCCGGCCGGGGCATCCCGCGCCCGCACATGTCCGTGCTGTCCTCCGACGGCGAGGAGGTGGGCGAGGTGACGTCCGGGACGTTCTCGCCGACGCTGCGCCGCGGTATCGGGCTGGCGCTGCTGGACCGGCGGATCCGGGACGGCGACCAGGTGCGTATCGACGTGCGCGGGCGTCCCGAGACGTTCGACGTGGTCAAGCCGCCGTTCGTGCAGCCCGGCGTACGCGACTGACGCCGTCACCGGCGGTGCGTTTGCCGAACCCGTGCGCTGACGTTCGGGCTCAGGCGGCCAGTACCACGAGCGCGACCGCGGTCGAGGTCTCGACCAGCGCCCCGAGGGTGTCGCCGGTCATCCCTCCGAGGCGTCGGCGCAGGTAGGCGGTCGCGGCCAACGCCCAGGC
>JALZDI010000111.1 GCA_030862655.1 Actinomycetota bacterium
GCGCCGCCGGTGTTGCCGGAGGTGTCGTAGAGGTCGGGCAGACCGAGGTCGTGGCCGAACTCGTGCGCGAACACGCCGACCCCGCCGTTCTCCGGCTCGACCGTGTAGTCGCCGATCCAGTACTTGGACTGACCGATCTGGGTGCCGCCGTTCATCACCTGGTCGCCGTTGTCGAGCGTCGGGCCGCCGTCGCCGATCCCGGTCAGCTGGACGTACCAGCGGTGCGACCAGATCGCGTCGTCGCCCTGCTCGCCGCCACCGGTCTCCTCGCCGACCCCGGCGTGCACAGACTGGAAGTGGTCGATGTAGCCGTCGGCCTCGTCGAAGTTGCCGTCGCCGTCGTAGTCGTAGCGGTCCCACACGTCGAACCGCGACAGGTACTCGTCGATCGCCTCGGTCGTCTTGCCCGCGGCGAGCTGGCGCTGGTACCACGCGTCGACCGAGTCGTCGACGAACCTCCAGGTGTCCTGGCAGACGATGTCGTCGGCGTCTCCTTCCTCGTTGTCACCCGTACCGTCGCCGTCGTGGTCGCAGTCGTTGCTGCCGTAGCTGGCGGCGTTGTAGGGGACCTGCGCCCAGTCGGTCACGTCGCCGTTGACGGTGTACCGGTTGGACGAGTTCTCGAGGTAGAAGTTGCGCATCGAGACCGCGCCCGGCTCCTCGGAGAACAGCAGGTCCATGTAGTAGTCCCGAGAGAAGTCCGGAGCCCAGATCGTGGTGTTGTCCACGCTGCGGTCGGGCTTGGGGATCTCGTTGTGCATCGGGCCGGCGGGGCCCTCGTGGGTGAGGCCCTCGTGGGTCGCGGGCGCGTCCCCGAACTCGGCCGTCACGGTCCAGATCGAGTCCTCGCCCTCGCGCGCGAGCTCGACGTACTGGCCCTTGGCCACCTTCACGACGTTGTCGCCGCCCTGGTCGGTGCTCTGCGCCTGGCCCTTGAGGACCTTCTCCTGCGCCTTGGTCCGCAGCGCGCGCTGCTTGCGGCTGAGCGCCGTGGTCTTGTCGTGGTCGTGGCCGCGGGCGTGCGCCTCGCTGTGGACCTGCCCGGGTGTGCTGGTCTGCTCTCCGCGCTCGGACGGGTCCGCGGACGCGGCGCCGGGTACGGCGACGGCCACGGCCAGACCGGCCAGGGCGGCGACAACTCGATGCATAGGGGTCTCCCGGAGGGTGTCGGAGAGTTGTCAGGACCAAGCGACGCTAAGTGACCGCTTGACTACAGACAAGAGTCCTGATGTAACGTTTCGGCCGCTTTCCCCCCTCGCGACGGACCGCCGCTACCGCCGCGTGCTCGGCGCAGCTCGCAGCAGCCGGCCGGCCCGACGCACGAGGTCCTGCTCGAGCCCGGGGGCGTCCAGCAGCAGCGGCAGCAGGTCGGGTCGCGTGGTCAGCGCCCGGAAGACCGTCGCGACCGACACACCGCGGGTCGGGCGGTGCACGACCTCGATCTCGTCACCGGCCCCGACCCGCCCCGGGCTCAGCACCCGCAGGTAGGGACCGGGCCGGGCATCGTCGCCGAACCGTTGCACCCACCCGGTCTCGCGCAGCCAGGCGGCGAAGACCCGGCACGGGATCCGCACCGAGCACACCTCGAGCAGCGCGCTGCCGACCCGCCAGTGCTCGCCGACCAGCGCTGCGTTGACGTCGATGCCGCCGGTGGTGAGGTTCTCGCCGAACTGGCCGTTGTGCAGCCGGCGGCCGAGCAGGCCCTCCCAGCGGTCCAGGTCCTCGCGGGCGAAGGCGTACACCGCCTTGTCGGGACCGCCGTGGTACTTGGTGTCGGCCTGCTCGTCGCCCTCGAGGCCCCTGGCGCCCACGTCGAGCCGGCCCGCCACCCGCACCTTGTCGATCGCCGTACGCCCTAGCCGCCCGGCCCAGTCGGCCTCGATGACCCGGCCGATGTTGACCGAGAGCACGTGCGCCGACATCACCCCGCCTACTTCTTGGCCCTGTCCGGGGAGTCGCCGCTGGTGGACAGCGCCGCGATGAAGGCCTCCTGGGGCACCTCGACGCGGCCGACCATCTTCATCCGCTTCTTGCCCTCCTTCTGCTTCTCCAGCAGCTTGCGCTTGCGGGTGATGTCCCCGCCGTAGCACTTGGCCAGCACGTCCTTGCGGATGGCCCGGATCGTCTCCCGCGCGATCACCCGGGAGCCGATCGCGGCCTGGATCGGCACCTCGAACTGCTGGCGCGGGATCAGGTCCTTGAGCCGCTGCGCCAGCGAGACGCCGTAGGAGTAGGCCTGGTCCTTGTGCACGATCGCGCTGAACGCGTCGACCGGCTCGCCCTGCAGCAGGATGTCGACCTTGACCAGGTCGGCCGCCTGCTCCCCGACCGGCTCGTAGTCAAGGGAGGCGTAGCCCTTGGTGCGGGACTTCAGCGCGTCGAAGAAGTCGAAGACGATCTCGGCCAGCGGCAGGGTGTACCGCATCTCGACGCGGTCCTCGGACAGGTAGTCCATGTTCTTCAGCGCACCCCGCCGGCTCTGGCACAGCTCCATCACCGGGCCGATGAAGTCGCTGGGCGTCAGCAGGGTCACGCTGACGATCGGCTCGTGCACCTCGGCGATCTTGCCGGTGGGGTACTCGCTGGGGTTGGTGACCTCGTGCTCGGCGCCGTCCTCCATCGTCACCCGGTAGACGACGTTGGGGGCGGTCGAGATCAGGTCGAGGTCGAACTCGCGCTCCAGCCGCTCGCGCACGATCTCCAGGTGCAGCAGCCCGAGGAACCCGCACCGGAACCCGAAGCCGAGCGCCGCCGACGTCTCCGGCTCGTAGGCCAGCGCCGCGTCGTTGAGCTGCAGCTTGTCCAGCGCGTCCCGCAGCGTCGGGTAGTCGTCACCGTCCATGGGGTACAGTCCCGCGAACACCATCGGGTTGGGGTGGCGGTAGCCGCCGAGAGCCTCCTCCGCCGGCTTGGTCGCGGAGGTCACGGTGTCGCCGACCCGCGACTGGCGCACCTCCTTCACCCCGGTGATGAGGTAGCCGACCTCGCCGACGCCGATGTGCGCGGTCTTGGTCGGCTCGGGGGCGATGACGCCGACCTCGAGCATCTCGTGCACCGCGCCGGTGGACATCATCTTGATCCGGTCGCGGTGGGTGAGGGCACCGTCGACGACCCGAACGTAGGTCACCACACCCCGGTAGGTGTCGTAGACCGAGTCGAAGATCAGCGCGCGGGCCGGAACGTCGGCGTCCCCGCGCGGGGGTGGCACCTGCTCGACGATCGCGTTGAGCAGCTCCTCGACCCCGGCGCCGGTCTTGGCCGAGACCCGCAGCACCTCCGACTCCTCGCAGCCGATGATGTGCGCGAGCTCGGCGGCGTACTTGTCCGGCTGTGCGCTGGGCAGGTCGATCTTGTTGAGCACCGGGATGAGGTGCAGGTCGGCCTCGAGGGCGAGGTAGAGGTTGGCCAGCGTCTGCGCCTCGATGCCCTGCGCGGCGTCGACCAGCAGCACGGCGCCCTCGCAGGCCGCCAGCGATCGGGACACCTCGTAGGTGAAGTCGACGTGGCCGGGGGTGTCGATCATGTTGAGCACGTTCGGCTCGCCGGCGCCCGTGCCCGGCGCGGCGTCCGCCGTCTGGCTGGTGGGCCGCCAGGGCAGCCGCACCGCCTGGCTCTTGATCGTGATGCCGCGCTCGCGCTCGATGTCCATCCGGTCGAGGTACTGCGCTCGCATGGTGCGCTCGTCGACGACCCCGGTCAGCTGCAGCATCCGGTCGGCCAGCGTGGACTTGCCGTGGTCGATGTGCGCGATGATGCAGAAGTTGCGGATCAGGGCGGGGTCGGTGCGACCCGGCTTCGGCGCGGCGGGAGGCTGGGGCACGGACGACTTCCGGTTGCGGGGACGGTGGGTACGCGGGTACGACGGCAGGGACCGGCCCATCATCCCACGGCGCACGGCTGGAATACTTCGGTGCCATGGCAGACCTGACCGACTCCATCCACGTCGCCGCCGGGCCCGGTGAGGTCTACGCGCTCGTCAGCGACCTGTCGCGGATGGGGTGCTGGAGCCCCGAATGCACCGGCGTCACCTGGCGCGGCAAGACCCGCGCGCCCGTCGAGGGTGCCCGGTTCATCGGCCACAACCGGCGCGGCAAGGTTCGCTGGTCGACGTTCGGTGAGGTGGTCGCGGCCGACGAGGGTCGCCGGTTCGCCTTCGAGGTGACCCTGGGGCCGGTTCCGGTGGCGCGCTGGGAGTACATCCTGGACGCCGGCGGGTCCGGATGCACCGTCATCGAGCAGTGGACCGACCGGCGGCCCGGGCCGGTGAGGAGGCTGCTGGACGCGACCATGGGGTCGCGCGAGCGGGCCAACATCCGCGGCATGCGCGCGACGCTGACGGCGCTGAAGGCCGAGGCCGAGCGGGAGCCCAGCCCGATTTGAGCGGGTGTCGCGCCCGCTGCTAGCCTTGGGGGTCGCGTGCGGCGCCTGGTGCCCGTGTGCGACGCGGCTGGAGCGCTCCGGCGCCGGCCGCGCCCCGACCACCCACACCCTTGAAGGCATAGCTTCGTGGCGAACATCAAGTCCCAGATCAAGCGCAACCGGCAGAACGAGGCCGCCCGCCTGCGCAACAAGTCGGTCAAGACCGGTCTCAAGACCGCCATCCGCCGGTTCCGCGCGGCGGCCGACGCCGGCGACACCGCCAGGGCCCAGGAGCTTGCCCAGGTCGCCCGCCGCCAGCTCGACCAGGCCGCGTCGGCCGGGGTGATCCACAAGAACCAGGCGGCCAATCGCAAGTCCTCGATCGCGAAGCGGACCGCCGCTCTCTAGGGCCGCCCGCTTTCCGCGACCGCAGGCGCCGTTCCCTCCATGGGGCGGCGCCTTCGTCATGTCCGGGGTCAGCGGGTGGTCAGTGGGTGCCGCGCGCGGCGGCGACGGCCAGCACCATCCGCTCGAGGGCGTGGTCGGGGTCGCCGGAGGCCCCCTTCACGTCGGCGTCGGCGCGGGCGACCGCGGTGATCGCGTCGGCCAGCCCGGTGGGCGACCAGCCCCGCGCCTGGCTGCGCAGCGACCGCAGCTTCCACGGGGGTACGCCGACCTCACGCGCAAGGTCGCCCTCCCGCATCCCCTGCGGCGCGGCGGTGTAGCGGGCCAGGCCGCGCAGGCCGCTGGCGAACGCACTGGTGACCAGCACCGGCACCACCCCGTTGCCCAGCGCCCAGCGCAGCTGCTCCAGCGCGGGAGCGACCTGTCCGGAGATCGCCGCGTCTGCCACCGCGAAGCCCTTCACCTCCGCACGGCCGCCGAAGTAGCGGCGGACGTGGGCCTCGGTGACCGGCTCGCCGGCGAAGTCGCTGGCCAGCTGTCCGGCCGCCGCCGCCAGCGCGCGCAGGTCCGAGCCGACGGCGTCGACCAGCACGGCGGCCGCGTCGTCGCTGATGCGGCCGCCTGCCCGGCGTACCTCGGCGGCGGTGAAACGCGGCAGCTCGTAGGTCTTCGGCGTCTCGCACGGCACCTCGGACACCCCGGCCTTGCGGAGCCTGTCGAGGACGCCCTTGCCCTTCTGCCCACCGGGGTGCACCAGCACCAGCGCGATGTCGGGAGCCGGCGACGCGGCGTAGGCCAGCAGGCCGTCCACCCCGTCGTCGGGCAGGTCGGGAAGCTGCCGCACTACGACCGCCCGCGACGCCGCGAACAGGGAGGGGCTGGTGAGCTCGGCGACGGCGCCGGGGCCGACGTCGGCACCCGTGGTCTCGGTGATGTCGGCGTCGGGGTCGGCGGACCGCACCGCGTCGGTGACCGCACGGACCGCCCGCTCGGCGAGGAACTCCTCGGCGCCGGTGACGAGCGTGACCCGGCCGAGGACGTCGGCGGCGGTGCGGCTGGCGCGGCTGGGCTGCTGGTTGGCCATATGCGGCTCACTATGGCACGACGCTCCCCCGTCAGTCGCTGGTGTGCACGCTGATCCGGGCCTCGTCGAGCACGACCGCGACGTCGCCGTCGACATCGGTGCGGTAGGTCCGCGCGCCACCGCGGCGCAGCGCCGTCATCGTCTCCTCGGCCGGGTGGCCGTAGTCGTTGTCGGCCCCGGCGGACACCACGGCCACGTCGGCGCCGACGGCGGCCAGGAACGCCGCGTCCTGGTAGCGCGAGCCGTGGTGCGGCACCTTCAGCACATCGGCCCGTACGTCGACGCCTGCCCGCAACAGCGCCTGCTGGGCCTCTGGCTCGATGTCGCCGGTGAGCAGCACTCGCAGGCCGGGGTGTCTCAGCCGCAGCACCAGGCTGGCGTTGTTCTCGTCACCGCTCCGGTCACCGGAGGCGGGCAGCGGCGGGTGCGCGACCGGAGCGACCACGCGCCAGGAGAGCGGGCCCAGGCGGCGGCGCTCGCCGTACGTGGCCCGGCGCACCGGCACCTGCTCGCGCGCCGCCCAGCCCAGCACGTCGGCGAGCTGCGCGGCCGGGCTGCCCACCGGCCCGATCTCCACCTCGCCCACCGGGCGGCCGTCGGCGACACCGGCCAGCCCGTCGGTG
>JALZDI010000427.1 GCA_030862655.1 Actinomycetota bacterium
GCGTCAAGCGGCTCGACGCCCGCCGGCGTGAGCGCGAGCGCCTGATCCGCCGCTGGGGCGACGCGCCGCGCAAGCCGTGGGTCTACCTGATCGTGGCCACCGGCGACATCTACGAGGACATCCCGCAGGCGCAGAACGCCGCCCGCGAGGGCGCCGACATCATCGCGGTGATCCGCTCGACCGGCCAGTCGCTGCTCGACTACGTGCCCGAGGGCGCGACCCGGGAGGGGTACGCCGGCACCTACGCCACCGCGGAGAACTTCCGGCTGATGCGCGCCGCGCTCGACGAGACCAGCGCCGAGCTCGGCCGCTACGTACGGCTGACCAACTACGCCTCAGGCCTGTGCATGCCCGAGATCGCCGCGCTGGCCGGCCTGCAGCGACTGGACATGATGCTCAACGACTCGATGTACGGCATCCTGTTCCGCGACATCAACCCGATCCGCACCTTCGTCGACCAGCGCTTCAGCCGGCAGGTGCACGCCCGCGCCGGCATCATCATCAACACCGGCGAGGACAACTACCTGACCACCGCCGACGCGGTCGAGGCCGCACACACGGTCACGGTCAGCCAGCTGCTCAACGAGTACTTCGCCAAGGAGGCGGGGCTGGAGGACTGGCAGCTCGGCCTCGGGCACGCCTTCGAGATCGACCCCGCGGTGCCGGAGAGCTTCCGGATGGAGCTCGCGCACGCGCTGCTGGCCCGTCAGCTGTTCCCCAAGGCGCCGCTGAAGTGGATGCCTCCCACGCGGCACATGACCGGTGACGTTTTCCGCGGCTACCTGCTCGACGGTTTCTTCAACCTGGCCGGCGTGATGAGCAGCCAGGACATCCTGCTCGTCGGCATGATGACCGAGGCCGTCGTCACGCCGTGGCTGTCCGACCGCGATCTGGCCCTGCAGAACGTGCGCTACGTCGTGGACGCCGCAGGACGGCTGCACGAGGACTTCCACCCTGCGCCGGACGGCTTCATCGCGCAGCGGGCACGGCAGGTGCTCGCCGAGGCGATCGACCTGCTGGAGCAGATCCTGGCCCACCCCGGTGACCGCACCTACAGGGCCGGGCTGCTGGAGGCCATCGGCGACGGCACGTTCGGGCTGATGAAGCGACCCGCCGACGGCGGCAAGGGCCTGGACGGCGTCACCCGCAAGGCCGACGGCTATGACAACCCCGTAAGCGACCTGCTGGAGAAGCCATGACGTCACCGACCGAACCGCCGATCGTCCGGCCCTACGGCGACACCACCGGCGACGGGATGGTGCAGCTGTCGTTCACGCTGCCGGTGGCCTACGGCAAGCGCGCCGAGGGTGCGGCCGCGCAGCTGGCGCACAGGATGGGGATGGACCCGGCGATGGTGGTGCACGCCAAGCCGATGGGCCCCGACTTCACCTTCTTCGTGGTCTACGGACGGGTGAACCACCTGGTCGACCTGTCCCAGGTCGAGGTGCTCGAGCGCGACTACCCGCTGCTGTCGCCCAAGGAGGTCAACCTCGCGGTGCGGGAGGGCCTGCGGCGGAGGCTGGTCGTCGTCGGCGGCTGCATCGGCGCCGACGCCCACACGGTCGGCATCGACGCGATCCTCAACATCAAGGGGTTCGCCGGCGAGAAGGGGCTGGAGTACTACCGCGAGCTGCGGGTGGTGAACCTGGGCGCGCAGGTGTCGGTGCCGCAGCTGGTCGCCCGCGCGCGGGCCGAGGGCGCCGATGCGGTGCTGGTCAGCCAGGTGGTGACCCAGCGCGACGCGCACATCCTCGGGGTCAAGGAGATGGCCGCGGCCTTCCGCGAGGCCTACCCCAGCGACCGCCGGCCGCTGCTGGTGGTCGGCGGCCCGCGCTTCGACGAGGCGATGTCCGCCGACCTCGGTGTCGACCGGGTGTTCACCCGGGGCGCCACGCCGGCCGAGGTCGCCAGCTACCTGGTCGAGGCGCTGGTGCGGTCCGGACGGGCCGTGCGAGGCGGCCGCGCGACCCCCGAGCAGGAGCCGGCATGAACGCTCAGCAGGATCCCGGGCAGGACGCGCGGATGGGGCTCACCGTCACCCACCGCCGCTACGTGCCCTACGCGCATGCGCACTACGCCGGCAACCTCGTCGACGGCGCGTACATGCTGGCCCTGTTCGGCGACGTGGCCACCGAGGTGTGCATCCGCACCGACGGCGACGAGGGCCTGTTCGCGTCGTACTCCGACGTGCAGTTCCAGAAGCCGGTGCGCGCGGGGGACGTGCTCGAGGTCGTGGCCACGGTGCGCCGGGTGGGCACCCGCAGCCGCGACCTCGACCTGGTCGCGCGGGTTGTCTGCCGCGGACGTCCCGAGGTGTCGGAGTCCGCGGCCGAGGTGCTCGACCCGCCGGTCGTCGCGG
>JALZDI010000428.1 GCA_030862655.1 Actinomycetota bacterium
CATCCCCCGTCCGTGCCGGTCGCGGCGTGCCGTGCGACGCGGCGGTTGGGGGCCGGGCTGGAACGGCGGCGGCAGCGGCATGGGCGCGAGCCTACGTGTCCCGGCGCGCCGCGACGGGCAATGCCCGCGCCGGGGGCGGGGTGGCGGTACGGTCCCGGGGTGAGCCTTGTCCGTCGCTGCTCGCGCACTGCCTGCGCGCGCTCCGCTGTGGCCACGCTGACCTATGTCTACTCCGACCAGACGGCGGTGCTGGGTCCGCTGGCCACCTACGCCGAGCCCCACTGCTACGACCTGTGCGAGGCCCACGCCGAGGGGCTCACCGCCCCGCGCGGCTGGGAGGTGCTTCGGCTCGCCCCCGACGCCGATGCCGGCAGCCCCAGCGACGACGACCTCGAGGCGCTGGCCAACGCGGTCCGTGAGGCCGCCCGGCCCCGGTCGGAGCCCGAGACCCCGGTCGGCACCGTCGAGGTGGGTCGCCGCGGCCACCTGCGGGTGCTGCGCTCCACCGACTCCTGACCGACTCCTGAGCACGGCCGGCGCCGTCGTACTCGATAGGGTCGCTGGCGACACGACCGTCCCCACCGAGGAGCCCGCCCGTGGCCGACCTGTCGGCGATCTTCAAGGCCTACGACATCCGCGGTGTCGTCCCCGACCAGCTCGACGAGGACCTCGCCCGGCGCATCGGTGCGGCCTTCGCCGCCGTGCAGGACCTGGCCGCGGCCGGCAGGGAGCACGGTGCGGGTGCCGCGCGGGTCGTCGTGGGCCGTGACATGCGCGCCTCCTCCGGGCCGCTCGCGGCCGCGTTCGCCGAGGGCCTCACGCGCAGCGGGGTGGACGTCGTCGACATCGGGCTGGCCTCCACCGACCAGCTCTACTTCGCCTCCGGCGCGCTGGACGCCCCCGGGGCGATGTTCACCGCCAGCCACAACCCCGCGCAGTACAACGGCATCAAGCTGTGCCGGGCCGGCGCCGCCCCGGTGGGAAAGGAGACCGGCCTCGTCGACATCCAGCGCCTGGTCGAGGCCGGCGAGGCGGCCGAGCCGGCCGGTGACCGCGACCCCGGGAGCGTCGAGCAGCGCGACATGCTGAGCGAGTACGCCGCCCACCTGCACAAGCTCGTGCCGGTCTCCGGGCGCCGGCTGAAGGTCGTCGTCGACGCGGGCAACGGCATGGGCGGGCACACGGTTCCCGCCGTGTTCGCCGACCTCGACGTCGAGCTGGTGCCGATGTACTTCGAGCTCGACGGCACCTTCCCCAACCACGAGGCCAACCCGATCGAGCCCGCCAACCTGCTCGACCTGCAGCGGCGGGTCGTCGACTCCGCGGCCGACCTGGGGCTGGCCTTCGACGGCGACGCCGACCGCTGCTTCGTGGTCGACGAGCGCGGTGAGGTCGTCACGCCGTCGGCGCTGACGGCGCTGATCGCCGTACGCGAGCTCGAGCGCGAGCCCGGCAGCAGCGTGATCCACAACCTGATCACCTCCCGCGCCGTACCCGAGATCGTCACCCGGCACGGCGGCACGCCCGTGCGCAGCCGGGTGGGGCACTCCTACATCAAGGCGACCATGGCCGAGACCGGGGCGATCTTCGGCGGCGAGCACTCCGGCCACTTCTACTTCCGCGACTTCTGGCGGGCCGACTCAGGCATGCTGGCCGCGCTGCACGCCCTCGCCGCGCTGGCCGCCACCGACGCCGGCACCACGCTGTCGTCGCTGCTGGCCGACTACGCGCCCTACAGCCCCTCCGGTGAGATCAACAGCACGGTGCGGGACCAGCAGGCCGCGCTGGCCCGCGTCGAGCAGGCCTACGCCGGGCGCGACGGCGTCACCGTCGACCACCTCGACGGGCTGACGGTCGAGCACCCGGACTGGTGGTTCAATGTGCGCGCCTCCAACACCGAGCCGCTGCTGCGGCTCAACGCGGAGAGCGCCGACGAGCAGACCACGGCCGCCGTGCGCGACGAGGTCCTCAACCTGATCAGGAGCAGCTCATGAACCTCGACCCCGCCCTGCTCGAGATCCTGGTGTGCCCCGACTGCCGGTCGCGGCTGGCGGTGGACGAGGACGCCAACGAGCTGGTGTGCACCGGCTGCGGGCTGGCTTACCCGGTGCGCGACGACATCCCGGTGCTGCTCGTCGACGAGGCCCGGCGCCCGGCGGACCCCGCGCCGGAGAACCAGGCCTAGCGGGCCGGCGATGGTCGCGGAGGTGTTCAACGACGGGCTGCTCGACGACCCCGACGCGTTGCAGGCCGCCGACGCCGACCTGCGCCGGCTGGCCGAGGCCGGCTCCCGGGTGCGGCGCGAGGTCGGGGCGGCGGAGGAGGCGGGCGGCCTGCTCGGCCAGGTCGACGTGCCGC
This sequence comes from Actinomycetota bacterium, assembly GCA_030862655.1. Next base: position 2,359 of record JALZDI010000428.1, read on the forward strand.
G
>JALZDI010000429.1 GCA_030862655.1 Actinomycetota bacterium
CATCCGCCTCCCGGGTCCCCGGACGTTCTCGAGGGCCCCACACCCGGGATGGTCCGTTGCTCGCCAGGCCGCAGCGGCACCGACTCCGCAGATGGTGGGAGCTACCTCTTCGTGGACTCGGCGCGTGACCTGCGAGCCAGCACGACCGCGCGGCCGACGGCGCCGATGGCGAACATCACCAGCCCGGCCACGACGGACTGCCAGGGCAGCGTGACGACCAGGACCAGGCAGCCGACGGCGCCGACCAGGTTGAGCCAGCGGGGCCACCGGCGGTCCTGGGCGGGTTGCGTGGAGGCAGCGGCGTTGGCGATGGCGTAGTAGACGAGGACGCCGAACGAGGAGAAGCCGATCGCGCCACGCACGTCGAGCGCGAGCACCAGGGCGCTGACCGCCACGGCCAGGGCCGTCTCGGCATGGTGCGGGACCCGGTAGCGCGGGTGTACGGCGGCCAGCCAGCCGGGCAGGTCGCGGTGACGGGCCATCGCCAGGCTGGTCCGGCCGATCCCGGCGATCAGCGCCAGCAGGGCGCCCAGCGCGGCCAGCGCGGCTCCGACGCGGACGACAGGGGCGAGGACGCCGGCGCCGGCAGCGTGCACGGCGGTGGTCAGCGGTGAGGCCGAGGCGGCGAGCCGGTCCGGGCCGGCGGCCAGCAGCGCGGCCACGCCCACCACCAGGTACACGGCCACGGTGATCAGCAGGGCGGCGGGGATGGCGCGGGGGATGGTGCGCCGCGGGTCGTTGACCTCCTCCCCCATGGTGGCGATCCGGGCGTACCCGGCGAAGGCGAAGAACAGCAGTCCGGCGGCCTGCAGGATGCCGTAGACGCCGCCCGCGCCCACCGCGGACCACGAGCCCAGGTTCGCCGGGGTGGCCTGCCCGCCGAGCGCGATGCCCACGACGACGACCGCCAGGGCAGCCAGGCTGGTCGCCACCAGCAGCCGGGTCAGCAGCGCGGTCCTGGTCACGCCGCGGTAGTTGAGCGCGGACAGGCCCACCACGCCCGCCACCGCCACGGCCCGCTGGGCCCACCAGGGACCGGGCACCGCGTACGACGCGAAGGTGAGCGCCATCGCCGCGCACGAGGCGGTCTTGCCGATCACGAACCCCCACCCGGCGGTGAACCCCCACCAGTGCCCCAGACGCTCCCGTCCGTAGATGTAGGTGCCGCCCGAGGTCGGATACCTCGCCGCCAGCTGGGCGGAGGCCACCGCGTTGCAGTACGCGATCGCGGCCGCGACCACCAGCCCAACGAGCAGGCCGGTGCCGGCCGCCCGCGCCGACGGGCCGAACGCCGCGAACACCCCGGCGCCGATCATCGACCCCAGCCCGATCAGGACCGCGTCGGCGGTGCCCAGCCGCCGTGCGAGCTGGTCGCTCCCGTCCACCGGCCCACCTCCTGCGACCATAGTCGATCAAACTTGTTTGATGTATCCTCGAACCGTGGCTCCCTCGGGTCAAGTCGCCCCACCACCGGCGTTCGTCCGGCTGGTGGCCCATCCGCTGCGCTGGCGGCTGCTGACCACGCTCGCCGACAGCGACTACCGGGTCCGTGAGCTCGTGACGCGGGTCGGCGAGTCGCAGAACCTGGTCTCCTACCACCTGCGGCTGCTGCGCGGCGGTGGGCTGGTCACCGCCACGCGCAGCAGCTACGACGGCCGCGACAGCTACTACCACCTGGACCTGGACCACTGCGCGAACGCGCTGGCCCGGACCGGCGCCGCGCTGCATCCATGGCTGCGCGCGGACACCGCGCCACCGCTCACCCCGGCGGGCCACCAGGGGTCGCGACGGGTCTCCGTGCTGTTCGTGTGCAGCGGCAACAGCGCGCGCTCGCCGATCGCCGAGGCGCTGCTGCGCCTCCACGCCTCCGGCCGCGTGACCGTCACCAGTGCCGGCAGCCGGCCCAAGCCCCACCTGCACCCGGACGCTGTACGGGTCCTGGGCGAGCAGTTCGGCATCGACATCTCCGGACAGCAGACTCGCCACCTCGCCACGCTCGCCGGCCGGCGGTTCGACCACGTGGTCACGCTGTGCGACAAGGCCCGCGAGAACTGCCCGGAGTTCGCCGACCACCCGCGGCGGATCCACTGGAGCATCGCCGACCCGGTGACCGCGAGCGCCAGCGACCAGGTCGGCTACCCCGCCTTCGAACGCACCGCGGCAGAGATCGACAGCCGTGTGCGCCACCTGCTGCCCCTCCTCACCTCGGTCCACCCCTAAGGAGCCCAGACCATGACCGCGACCGACCAGTACGCCAGCGTCCGCTACCTCGTCGACGATGTGCCGGCAGCCATCGACTTCTACACCGGCCATCTCGGTTTCACCCTGAAGACCAACCCCGC
>JALZDI010000430.1 GCA_030862655.1 Actinomycetota bacterium
CGTCGTGGGAGTCGGCGTTGCACCCGACCCAGCCCAGGAGCGTGACGTAGCGGAGCGGCCCGCGCTGGTCGGCGCCGATGCCATCCGTTCGCCGAGCGCGCCGGTCAGCAGGCACGAGCGCGCCAGCTGCTCCATCGGCTGGCTCAGGCCGAGGTCGGCGGCCAGCGGGAGCGCGCCAGCCACCTTGGGCAGTCGCACTCCGGACGGCCCGGATCGGGCCGGCGGGACCGGCTCGGCCCCCGTCACCTCAACGTCGGCGACCCACAAAGGTGTGCGCTCATCGGGGGCGCCGTGACACCAGCAGCAGGCTGCCCGGGCACCGACTGGCGCCGAGCAGCAGGCGGCTGTACATGGGGCGCTCGTCGCGGTGCAGGGCCAGCCAGCGGCCACCGAGGACCTGCACGTCGGCGCCGCACTCGGGGCAGGTGCGGTACAGCGTTGCGGCGCCACCCCGGGTCAGATGCGATATGGCCATGGTGTCCCCTCCCCAGCGCCTCACGGTCCCCACCCACGCTGGTCTTACGCCGTAAGGTAGGTGCGGGCCGCAGCGCCGTCAAGGGGTCTTGGCGGAAGCCGCGCGCCGCTGACCCGCACCGGGATAGCCAGCGCTGCCCTCGACATGGTCGACCGCGAGGGGCGGGCGCGCTGACGATGCGCAACCTCGGCCGCACCCTGGACGTCGACGCGATGTCGCTCTACCCACCACGCCAGCAGCCGCGAGGACCTGCTCGCCGGCCTGGTCGGGGTGATGGTCGGCGAGGCGCCGGTCGCTGATGAGGACCAGGACTGGGACGACGCGCTGCGCGACCTCGCCCTCGGCATCCACGCCACCGATCTGCGTCACCACGACACTTTCAGCTCGTCGGCCTGCGTCCCCCTCGAGACCCACGCACAAACCGGCGTGCGTGCGCTGCTGCAGCGGCTGCAGGACGGCGGGCCACCGCCCGCCTCGTCGCCGCGACGTTTCGGCTCGCGCTCCCCTACTACCGGGGTCCAGGGCCGTCGACGGTGTGCCGACGCCGTTCGCCGACGGTGACGTCGACCAGCCGGCGACGCCGGCTGTGGCCGCGGATGCGGTTTGCCGGTGATGTCGCGCCGCCGAGCGCGGGCTCGTCCCACTCCAACGTGACCCTCCGCCGGCCGACTCCCACGGTGGGCCGTGCGGTGCGCCGGTCGCGCGCGGTCGACCCGTGGGAGGTCGTCGAAGGCGGCGGGTGCGGCCAGCACCGGGTGGTGGGGTCGAGACGCCCAGGCCGCCAGCCCACGGCGAACCGGGTCATCAGGTCGTGGTCCTCGTGCACGAGGTTATGGCTGTGCATCGTCAGGGACGAGCGTGCGACGCCACTGTTAAAACAGCGCAAACATTGCACTGGGCGAAGTCCATCGTTTGTCCGCGAGACCCGCCGGCGAGCGGTACGGTGCCTAGCATCGGCACACCCAGAGGTGGGCTGCCCCCGGTGATCGGTGACGGGAGCGCTGCTATGGCCGGCTCAGACGTGCTCGAGCACGCGCGGGAGGCGTTCAGGGACCACGCCTGGGGGTCCGCCTACGCTGCGTTCTGCACCGCCGACGGCGAGGGCCTGCTGCGTCCCGAGGACCTCGAGCAGTACGCCCGTGCGGCGTACCTGGTGGGTGAGGACGAGAGATGCGTCGCGCTGCTGGCCCGGGCGTTCCAGGACCGTGAGGGCGTCGGCGACGCCGCCGGCGAGGACGCGTTCTGGATCGCCTTCAACCTGCTCAACCGGGGCGAGCACGCACAGGCGGGCGGGTGGCTCGGCCGGGCGGAGAACGCCGTCGCCGGACGCGAGGCCGACTGTGTCGTCCGCGGACTGCTGCTCGTGCCCTCGGCGTTGCACAGCCTCATGGGGGGCGACCCCGAGCGCGCCCTACAAGAGTTCAGCGCGGCCCAGGAGATCGGCCATCGGCTGCGGGACCCGGAGCTGTCGGCCCTCGCGGGGCTCGGCCTCGGGCAGGCGAAGATCGACCTGGGTGAGGTCGCCGCGGGGCTGGCGAAACTGGACGAGGTCATGGTGGCGATCACCTCCGGCGAGGTGTCCCCGGTCGTGGCGGGCATCGTCTACTGCGCGGTGATCGTGGCCTGCCACCAGACCTACCAGCCTCGGCGGGCGGCGGAGTGGACGCGCGCCCTGAGCCGGTGGTGCGACACCCAGCCCGACCTCGTGCCCTTCCGCGGCCAGTGTCTGGTCCACCGCGCGCAGATCCTCGCCCTGAACGGCGCCTGGCAGGAGGCGATGACCGAGGTGCGCCTCGCCTGTCGCCGACTCTCCGTCCCACCCGGTCAGTCCGCCGCCGGGGCCGCGCTGTACGAGCAGGCCGAGCT
>JALZDI010000431.1 GCA_030862655.1 Actinomycetota bacterium
CTCGGCGCTGGACCTCACCGCGCCGCAGGCGCTGCGCCCGTTCGTGGTCGCGGCGCTGGCCGCCAAGGCCGAGTACGGCGGGGCAGGGCGGCCCGTGCTCGCGGTCACCGCGACCGCGCGCGAGGCCGAGGACCTCGTCGCCGCGCTGGAGAGCGTGCTCGACCCCGACGCGGCGGTGCTCTACCCGGCGTGGGAGACGCTTCCGCACGAGCGGCTGTCGCCGCGGTCCGACACCGTCGGCCGGCGGCTCGCCGTACTCCGACGCCTGGTCCACCCCGACGAGCCCGGGATGCCGGCAGGCCCGATCCGCGTCGTGGTCGCGCCGATCCGGTCGGTGCTGCAGCCGCAGGTGAGCGGGCTGGCCGACCTGGAGCCGGTGTCGCTGCAGGTCGGCGACGAGATCGACCTGGACGACCTGGTCCGACGGCTGGCCGCGGCCGCCTACCACCGGGTGGACCTGGTGGAGCGGCGCGGTGAGTTCGCGGTGCGCGGGGGCATCGTCGACGTGTTCCCGCCGACCGCCGAGCACCCGCTGCGGGTGGAGCTCTTCGGCGACGAGGTCGACGAGATCCGGTCGTTCGCGGTGGCCGACCAGCGCTCGCTCGCCTCCGCCGACCACGGGCTGTGGGCGCCGCCGTGCCGGGAGATGCTGCTGACCGACGACGTGCGAGGACGCGCCCGCGAGCTCGCCGAGCGCCATCCCGAGCTGCACGAGATGCTCGACAGGATCGCCGACGGGCACGCGGTGGAGGGCATGGAGTCGCTGGCGCCGGTGCTGGTCGACGACATGGAGCTGCTGGTCGACCTGCTGCCCGACGGCGCGCACGTGCTGGTCTGCGACCCCGAGCGGGTGCGAGCCCGGGCGCACGACCTGGAAGCCACCAGCCAGGAGTTCTTGCAGGCATCCTGGGCCGCGGCCGCCGGCGGTGGACAGGCGCCGGTCGACCTCGCCGCGGCGGCGTTCCACTCGCTGGCCGACGTCCGCGGCCACGCCCTCGGACGCGGCGTGGCCTGGTGGAGCACCTCCCCGTTCGGGCTGGACGACAGTCACGACACAGACGGCACCGACGGCGCCCGCGGCCTCGAGGCACGCAGCACCGAGATGGCGCAGGCGGAGTCCTACCGCGGCGAGACCGAGCGCGCCATCGACGACATCCGGCGCTGGCTCAAGGAGGGCCAGCGCGTCGTGCTGGTCAGCGAGGGCCACGGGCCGGCGCAGCGGCTGGTGGAGGTGCTCGGCGAGCACGACGTCGCCGCCCGCCTGGAGACCGCGCTGCCCGCGGACGTCTCGCACGACCTCGTGCACGTCACCCAGGGCCGGCTCGAGCACGGCTTCGTGGCGCCCCGCGTCTCGCTGGCCGTGCTCACCGGCGAGGACCTGGCCGGGCAGCGGTCGTCGACCAAGGACATGCGGCGGATGCCCGCCCGCCGCCGCAAGCAGGTCGACCCCCTGGAGCTGCGCCCCGGCGACCACGTCGTGCACGAGCAGCACGGCGTCGGCCGCTACGTCGAGATGGTGCAGCGCACCGTCGCCGGCGCCACCCGCGAGTACCTCGTGCTGGAGTACGCCTCGTCCAAGCGCGGCCAGCCCGCCGACCGGCTGTTCGTGCCGACCGACCAGCTCGACCAGGTCACCCGCTACGTCGGCGGCGAGCAGCCGAGCCTCGACCGGCTCGGCGGCAGCGACTGGGCCAAGCGCAAGGGCCGCGCGCGCAAGGCGGTCAAGGAGATCGCCGCCGAGCTGATCAAGCTGTACGCCGCGCGGCAGGCCACCAAGGGTCACGCGTTCGGCCCGGACAGCCCGTGGCAGCGGGAGCTCGAGGACGCGTTCCCGTTCGTGGAGACACCCGACCAGCTGAGCACCGTCGACGAGGTCAAGCGCGACATGGAGCAGCCGGTGCCGATGGACCGGCTGATCTGCGGCGACGTCGGCTACGGCAAGACCGAGATCGCCGTACGCGCGGCCTTCAAGGCGGTGCAGGAGGGGAAGCAGGTCGCGGTTCTCGTCCCGACGACGCTTTTGGTGCAGCAGCACTACTCCACGTTCGCCGAGCGGTTCGCCGGGTTCCCGGTCAACGTCCGGCCGCTGAGCCGGTTCCAGACCGACCGGGAGGCGCGCGACGTGGTCGCCGGCCTGGCCGACGGCACCGTCGACGTGGTGGTCGGCACGCACCGGCTGCTGAACCCCGACGTGAAGGCCAAGGACCTGGGGCTGATCATCGTCGACGAGGAGCAGCGCTTCGGCGTGGAGCACAAGGAGCAGATGAAGCGGCTGCGCACCGCGGTCGACGTACTCGCCATGTCCGCCACGCCGATCCCGCGCACGCTGGAGATGGCGAT
>JALZDI010000432.1 GCA_030862655.1 Actinomycetota bacterium
GCCAGATCCGGTGCGCCATCGCCTCGTCGAAGATCTCCTCGGCCAGCGCCTCGAGGTCCTCGACCCGCTGGCCGGCGATGAACGACAGCGCGCTCTGTCGGGCCTCCGCGACGTGCTCGGGGTCCTCTGAGCCGACCACCCGGAAGTAGACCTGCTGCCAGCCGAACTTGGCGATGTCGCGGGTGCGGAAGAACTTGCGCCGGTACAGACCGCGGGCGAGGTGGAAGATCGACGCGCCCTGCATGATCGTGTTGTCCACGTCGAAGAACGCGGCCGCGTGCGGCTCGGGTGGCACCAGCAGCGACTGCTCGACCTCCGCGGCCGCGGCGGAGCCCTCGCCGGCCAGCACCGAGCGCCGGCGCAAATCCCTGCGGCTCTGCGCTACACGGGTCACCCGGCAAGGGTAGCCGCCGCGGCGCGAGCCCGAGCAATCTGCAGGTGGCGTCCGGATGAGCGGCCGCCGTCGGCGGTGTTGCAGCGGCGAGTCGGGTTGTCGCCGTGTGCGAGACTCGCCACGTGGAGGCCCACGACACCGACGTCGTACCGCAGTGGCCCACCAGCAACCTCGCGGCGCTGGTCACGGCCGCAGCGCGTGCCCGCCCCGACGCCGAGGCGCTGGTCGACGAGCGCCGGCGGCTGAGCTGGGCCGAGCTGGCCCACGAGTGCGCCGCCGTCGCGGCCGGGTTGTCCCGGCTCGGCCTTGTCGCCGGTCACCGGGTCGCCATCCTGCTCGGCAACCGGGCCGAGTTCGTGACCAGCTACCTCGGCGCGCTCGGCGCGGGCTTCGTCGCCGTACCGATGAACCACCGGGCGCCGACCGGCGAGATCGTCCGGGTGCTGGCCGACGCGCAGGCCCGGGTCGTGGTCTGCGACGGCGCGACCGTGACCGGCGCCCGCGCGGCCGTGTCCGGGCTCGCGGACGCCCTGCAGGGCGCAGACGAGGAGCTGCGGTCGCGGACCGTCGTACCCCAGGTGGTCGTGGTCGACGCGCCGGCGCTGCCCGCCGAGCACGCGTACGCCGACCTCGCCGCGACCGCGTCGACGCACGTGCCCTCGCCGCAGGACCCGGAGACGCTCGCGGCGCTGCTGTACACCGCCGGCACCAGCGGGCAGCCGCGCGCGGCGATGCTGCCGCACCGGTCGCTGCTGGCCAACATCGAGCAGGCCGCCGCGCTGTCGCCGCCGCCGCTGCAGCGCGACGACCGGGTGCTGGGGCTGGTGCCGATGTTCCACGTCTACGGCCTCAACGCCGTGCTCGGGCAGGTGCTGCGGCAGCGCGCCTGCCTGGTGCTGGCCGAGCGGTTCGACGCCGAGGGCACGCTGGCGCTCATCCGCGACGAGTCGATCACCAACGTCCCGGTGGCGCCGCCCGTGCTCACTGCCTGGGCCGCCCGCGAGGACCTGCGCGAGCGGCTGGCCGGGGTGCGCACCGTGCTGTCCGGGGCCTCGGCGTTGGGGCCGGAGGTGGCGCGACGGTTCGAGCAGGCCGCGGGCATCACCGTGCAGCAGGGGTATGGGCTGACCGAGGCCGCGCCGGTGCTCACCACCACGCTGGCGTCCACGGGGGCGGCCAAGCCCGCGTCGGTGGGCCGTGCGCTGCCCGGCGTGGAGATCCGGATCGCGGACGAGACCGGCGCCGAGACCGAGGACCAGGACCCCGGCGAGGTGTGGGTGCGCGGAGCCAACCTGTTCTGCGGCTACTGGCCCACCGGCGAGGGCGGTCCCCGCCCCGACGGCTGGTACGCGACCGGCGACATCGGCTACCTCGACGCCGACGGCGACCTGTTCCTGGTCGACCGCCGCAAGGAGATCGTGATCGTCTCCGGCTTCAACGTGTACCCCGTGGAGGTCGAGGAGGCGATCGTCGAGGTGGGCGGGGTCGCGGAGGTCGCGGTGATCGGCGCGCCCGCAGACGACACGGGGGAGGCGGTGGTCGCCTACGTCGTGCCCGACCCGGTCTCCGGGCTGTCGGCCGAACGACTGGCCGCCGACGTGCGTGAGCACTGCGAGGCCCGGCTGGCGCCGTTCAAGCGACCCCGGGAGGTGCACGTGGTCGACGGCCTGCCGCACTCTGTGAGCGGCAAGGTCGCCAAGGGCCGGCTGCGCGACACCGAGCGCCGCCGTGCCATGGGGCTGGCGTGAGCGGCACACCACCGCCCAGCACGCGGGTCACGCTGTACTCCAAGCCCGGCTGCCACCTGTGCGACGACGCACGCGTCGTGGTGCAGGCGGTCTGCGCGGACCTCGGCGTGGGCTGGGACGAGGTCGACATCACCACCGACGCCGAGCTCAACGACAGGTACTGGGAGCAGATCCCGGTGACGCTGGTCGACGGGCGCC
>JALZDI010000433.1:0-1410 GCA_030862655.1 Actinomycetota bacterium
CTCGACCTCGACGCCGACCCCCAGGCGGTCTCGGCGGTGCTGGACGACGACCCGGTGATCGGGCCGCTCGTGCGCTCCAGACCGGGGTTGCGGGTGCCGGGGCACGTCGACGGCGCCGAGCTTGCCGTGCGGGCGGTGCTCGGCCAGCAGATCTCGGTCGGGCGTGCCCGGGCGCTGGCCACCGGCCTCGCCGAGGAGCACGGCGAGGCGCTGGAGCAGCCGAGCTCCGGGGTGGTCCGGCTGTTCCCGTCCGCGGAGCGTCTGGCCGCGATCGACCCGCGGCGGCTGCCGATGCCGCGGGCCCGCGGGCACGCGCTCGTGCGGATGTGCCAGGCGCTGGCCGACGGCGGGTTGGCCCTGGACCGGTCGGCCGACCGCGGGCAGGTGCGTGCGGCGCTGCTCGCCGTACCCGGCATCGGGCCGTGGACGGCCGACTACATCGCGATGCGCGCGCTGGGCGACCCCGACGTGCTGCTCGAGACCGACGTCGGCGTGCGGCGCGCGTGCGCCGCGCTGGGCGTGGAGACCGGCGACCTGGCGAGGGTCGCGCAGCGGTGGCGGCCATGGCGGTCGTACGCCCTCATGCATCTTTGGGACTATGAGGCGAAGGAGAGGCCATGACTGTGTGGACCGAGATGGACAGCCCCGTGGGCGTCGTGCGGATGGTCAGCGACGGGGACGCGATCACGTCGGTCATGTTCGACCCGCCGGAGGAGGCCGACGGCCGGCGCGACGATGCGCACCCGCTGCTCGCGCGGGCGCGCGCGCAGCTGACGGCCTACTTCGCCGGCGACCTGAAGGAGTTCGACCTGCCGTTGGCCGGGGCGGGTACGCCGTTCCAGCAACGGGTCTGGCAGGCGCTGCGCGAGATCGGCTACGGGGAGACGGTGACCTACGGCGAGATCGCCCGCCGGCTCGGCCTGCCACCGGGCGCCTCCCGGGCGGTCGGAGCGGCGAACGGCCGGAACCCGATCGCGATCGTGGTGCCGTGCCATCGGGTCATCGGCAGCCAGGGAAAGCTGGTGGGCTACGCCGGCGGTCTGGACCGCAAGCAGCGCCTGCTCAACCTCGAGTCCGCCGCGTTGTTCTGACCGGCTTGCCGGAGAGGCGGCGGCCGGACAGGTGCTCCTGGGCCAGCCGGCGCAGCGCCAGCAGCACGGGCTCCAGGAGCACCGTCCCCACGACCACGTGCTCCACCGCATGCTCGGCGGCATCGGTCGGCACGCTCTCGACGTCGACCTCCGCCACCGCGGCGGCGGCATCGGCGTAGGCGTCCAGGGCGGCCTCGCTCAGGTCGAAGCCGACGCGGGCGAGTGCGTCGAAGGCCACGGCAAGTGCCTGCCGGTTGGCGCTGTCGGGCTCCACGCGCCACCGCCGGCGGCGCAGCAGCCGGTCCACCCACTCCTGCGC
>JALZDI010000433.1:1420-2330 GCA_030862655.1 Actinomycetota bacterium
CACCGCGTCGAGCCTGAGCTGTCCGACCTCCACGAGCGCCCGGATCAGGCGCAGCCGCAGCAGGTGGCCCTCGTCGTACGTGGAGCGGGTGGCGCTGGTGGCAACACCCGGCGGCAGCAGCCGCTCGCGCAGGTAGTACTTCACGGTGGCCACCGGCACCCCGCCGGCCCGCGCGAGCTCGGACATCTGCATGGCAACCACCTTGACATTGGATAGTGCTACTCGCCAATATTAGAAAGTAACACTATCCAATGCGAGGTGGCGTGATGGCACGAGAGATCCACCGCGGCCGGTTCACCGCGGCGCACGACGGCGACATCGTCGTGTTCCTCATCGGCATGCGGGTGAACAGACCGTGGCAGGTCCGGAGCTGGTGGCCGGTCTTCACCGCGATGCCGCCGATGCTCAAGGAGCTGTCGCAGGACCCGGACAGCGGACTGCTGGGGTGGCGCGGCTTCTTCGGCCCGCGGACGGCGACGCTGCTGCAGTACTGGGAGTCGATGGACAAGCTCACCGCGTTCGCGGGCGACCCTGCGCGGGGCCACCGGCCGGCGTGGCCGGCGTACTTCCGTGACTCGTTCGCGAGCGGGGCGGTCGGTATCTGGCACGAGACCTACGTGGTGCCCGCCCGCTCGCACGAGTCCGTCTACGGCAACATGCCCGCGGTCGGCCTGGGCGCCGTGGACGGCGTCGTACCGGTCGCGCAGCGCGGCGAGTCCGCCACCGCCCGGCTGGCCCGCTCGGGAGGTGCCGCATGAGCGGGTCGCTGGTCCTGTCCGACGTCGCGCTCAGGGTGGCCGGCGTCCTGCTGCTCTCCGTGGTCGCGATCGAGTGGGGCGGGACGTTCATGCTGCGGATCGTGCGCGGCGCAGTGCCGCTGACCGACTTCCAGCGCTCCTTCGCCCGTGCG
>JALZDI010000434.1 GCA_030862655.1 Actinomycetota bacterium
CCGACGGGGCGGGCCCCGACTCTCGTGCCCGCGCGGCCGAGCCGCCTCCCCCGGTGTGCTGGAGTGGGACGGTGGAGATGCTGCCCGCCGTACGCCGGCAGGCGCGTGCATGCGCCGACCTCGGCTCGCCGATGTACGCCCACCTGCTCACCTGCCTGGCAGCCGACCTCGAGCGCGACGGCGTCTTCGCCGGCGTCCTCGCCGGCCACGAGCACGACCCCGAACCGTCGGCGCTCGCGCTGCGTCTGCTGGGCAGCGTGCACCGGCTGGTGCTCGAGGGCCGCGCGCCGGAGCTGGCGCGGTTCTACCCCAGCGTCGGCGGCTCCTGGTCGCCGGAGGCCGGAGGGTCGGCGTTCGCGCAGACCGCGACCGACCGGCCGGAGGCGATCCGGGCCCGCCTGGACCGGGCCCCGCAGACCAACGAGGTCGGCCGCGCGGCCGCGCTGCTCGGCGGTCTGCGGCACGTGGTCGCGCGAGACCGGCTGCCGGTCCGGCTGCGCGAGATCGGTGCCAGCGGCGGGCTCAACCTGCGGGCCGACAGGTTCTGCTACCTGGACGAGAACGGCCGCGAGCACGGCGACCCCGACAGCCCGGTACGGCTCGCCGACGCCTGGCGCGGACGCCTCCCGCCGGAGGTCGACGTGCACGTCGTGGACCGGCTCGGGAGCGACATCGCCCCGGTCGACGCCACTACCGAGGAAGGGCGGCTGACCCTGCTCAGCTACGTCTGGCCCGACCAGCTCGCGCGCTGTGCGCGGCTGCGGCAGGCGCTGGACGTCGCGGTCGCCGTACCCGCGCAGGTGCGCGAGCAGGGTGCGCGCGAGTTCGTCGACGACCTCGACCTGGCTGAGGGCACCACCACCGTGCTCTGGCACTCGGTGATGTGGCAGTACCTCGAGCCTGACGACCAGCAGGCGGTCCGCGCGCGGATCGAGACGCTGGGCACGCAGGCCACGGCCGGCCGCGGCTTCGCACACCTGTGCCTGGAGCCGACTCGGAGCACACCGCCGGACGAGCACGAGTTCCTCGTCGTGCTCCGCGCCTGGCCCGGTGGAGAGCGCCGGGTCCTCGGCGTGGCCGCCCCGCACGGGCTTCCGACGAGGTGGCGGTGAAGGCCGGGTGAGCAACCCCACGTCGGCCAGGGATGCCGTGGACGGTGCGGTTTCGGCACGATGGGCGGCACTGTCCCCAGCCATGAGTGCCTGCGAGCGCGAGGAGTCGTCGATGCAGTTCGGCCGAAGCTATGAGGAGTTCGAGGTCGGTGCGACGTACAAGCACTGGCCGGGCAAGACGGTGACCGAGTACGACGACCACCTGTTCTGCCTACTGACGATGAACCATCACCCGCTGCACCTGGACACCAACTACGCCGAGAACACGACGCAGTTCGGCAGGAACGTGGTGGTCGGCAACTACATCTACTCCCTGCTGCTCGGCATGAGCGTGCCCGACATCTCCGGCAAGGCGATCGCGAACCTCGAGATCGAGTCGCTGCGGCACGTGGCGCCGACCTTCCACGGGGACACCATCTACGGCGAGACGACCGTGCTGGACAAGTGGGAGAGCAGGTCCAAGGACGACCGCGGCGTCGTCCACGTGGAAACCAAGGGCTACAACCAGGACGGCACCCTGGTGTGCGTGTTCAAGCGCAAGGTGATGGTGCCCCGGCAGTCCTACCTCGACGAGCGCGGCGGTGAGCAGCCCGCCCGTCCGGTGCTTCAGGAGCCGCCCGCGCGATAGCGGTTGCGGTTACGCAACCTCGACACCTACGCGGGCACCGCTCTACGTCAGCCGGGTGGGATCTGGTGCCACGTGCGCAGCGATTCGAGAAGCCCGGGCGCACACCCCAGCCCGGGCAGCTCGGCGTTGCCGACCCAGCGGGCCTCCGCGGCGTCGGTGGCGGCGACCGGCAAGGCGGGGGTGTCCGGCTCGAGGTCGGCGGCGTAGTCGAAGATCTCGTAGACCGACCCGGCCGGGCCGTCGCGCTCGACACGGCCGACCAGCGCACCGGCCCGCACGCGAAGGCCGGTCTCCTCCATCACCTCGCGGCGCACCGCGTCGGCGTCGGCCTCACCCGGTTCGACCCGCCCGCCGGGGATCGACCACGTACCCGCGGCTGGCTCGCGGGCCCGCCGTACCATCAGCAGCCGCCCGGCGCCGTCGCGCACGATCGCGCCGACGCACCGCACCCTGGCCATGACGTCACCCTACGGGCGGGGCCGCGGCGGGGCTTGACGTTGTCGGGGCCTCGCGGGAGCGTCGTAGGCATGCCGTTGGCTCTGCACGTCCATCCCCTGGATGCGCGTGCCCTCGTCG
>JALZDI010000435.1 GCA_030862655.1 Actinomycetota bacterium
AAGGGCCGCAGCGCCTGCGGGGCGGTGAGGTCCAGCGCCTCGATGTCTCCGGCCCGGGCGGCGGCGACCGCCTCGGCCAGGGTCGGCTCGGTGGCCACGAGCTGCGCGAGCCCGCGCAGCGACGGCGTCTGGGGTGTTGGGGAGGGGTGAGCCACGAGGCTCCAGCCTACGCGAGCCCCGAACCCGCGACGTGCGCGCGACCTCGGCACCACCCTTGCGCCGAGATCGCAGGAACGCGTCAGTCCGCCGGTGGGTGCTCGTCCCAGTAGCGGCGGACGAAGCCGGTGATCCGTTCGGCCAGCTCGGGGCGGCACACCAGCAGGTCGGGCAGCAGCACGTCGTCCTGGTTGTAGGCCAGCGCGCCGCCGTCGGCGCGGCTCGTGTGCAGGCCGGCGGCGCGGGCGACCGCGACCGGCGCCGCGGAGTCCCACTCGTACTGCCCGCCCGCGTGCACGTAGGCGTCGGTGACGTCACGCACCACCGAGATCACCTTCGCGCCGGCGGAGCCCATCGGCACGAGGTCGGCGCCGATCTCGCGCGCCAGCGCCTCCACGAACGCCGGGGGCCGGGTGCGGCTGACCGCGATCCGCGGGCGCGGTGCCGACGCCGGCGGCACCGTCGGCGGTTCACCGGTGTGAAAGGTGGTGTCCAGGCCTGGCTGGGCGACCGCCCCGGCAACCAGGTCACCGTCCTGCCACAGGGCCACGTGCACCGCCCAGTCCTCGCGCGGCGGCTCGCTGTACTCGCGGGTGCCGTCCAAGGGGTCGACGATCCAGACCCGTGAGGCGTCGAGACGCGCCCTGTCGTCCTTGCCCTCCTCGCTCAGCACGGAGTCGTCGGGACGGTGCTCGGCCAGCAGGCGCATCAGCAGCTCGTGGGCCGCGCGGTCCCCGGCGTCCTTGAGCTCGCGGCCCTCCAGCCCTTGCGAGCGGAGGTCGGTCAGCGCCTGGCCGGCCACGGTCGCGGCCCACGAGGCGAGCAGATGGTCGTCGGAGTCGACCCCCACCGGGGGTGGCAGCAGCTCGGTCACCGTCAGAGGTTCCCGCACCCACGCCCCTGTGGCCAAATCGGCCGGGCAGCCGCTCCGGTCGTGCTACGGCCGGCGGACCCGGCAGCGCAGGGTCACGCGCCGGCCGGTGCGGTAGTCCTTGACCCAGCCCAGCCTGCCGGACTGGCGCCTCAGCAGCGCGGGCCAGTCGTACTGCTCCTCCACGTCCATGCCGTACACGTCCAGCATGAGCCGAAGCGCCGACACCGACGGACAGCCGACCAGGGCACGGTCGTCGTGGGAGAGCACGTCCTCGGCGGCGTGGCTCTGCACGTCGGTGCGGTCGGCCTTGAGCCGGATGAACGGCCGCTTGTGCGCGATGACCCTGCTGTCGAGAATGCAGTACCGCGGTCCGGCGCCGGCGATCCCGCCGAAGAGCTCGCCGTAGCGCAGCGTGTGGTAGACGAACCCCAGGCACAGCACGACGTCGATGTCGCAGACATCCCGGCGGAGGAACTCGAACATGTCACTGTTCACGAAGGCGTAGCGGCCGGTGGGTACGCCGTACTCGGCGAAGGTCTTGTTCGCGTTGTCGACCAGCGCCTCGCGCGCCTCGACACCGGTCACGTGGGCGGCACCGGCCTTGAGCGCGGCGAACGACCAGCGCCCGTCGTGGCTGGCGAGGTCGAGTACCCGTGCGCCCTGCAGGAGGTCGCGGTTGCCCTCGATGATCGCCTGGTGGCGCAGGTTGAGCCGCTGCGCTGAGGAGGCGGTCTCGCTGGTGTCGTAGAACTTGGGGTACTCGTCGAAGAACACGGCGCGGACCTCCTGGACAGACGTGGCGGAGCCAGGCTACGCGACCCGAGTCGGACCGCCGGCCGCATCCGGCGGCGCGCCGCCTGTCCCCGCGGGTCCGGAAGCCGCCGGCGCCGAAGGGCTCTTGCAAGCCGCCCGAGCAGGTGCGAAAGGATGGTGAGGTGACGGCAGGTACGGGCCCAACTACGGTTCGTTACCGCGACCTCTTCCGCGACCGGGAGTTCAGCGGGATGTGGTGCGCGGACGTGCTGTCGGTGACCGGCAGCTACCTCGCCCGCCTCGCGGTCGCGGCGCTGGTCTACGGCCGCACCCAGTCGCCGGGGCTCACCGCGACCGCGTTCGCGATCAGCTATGCGCCGTACCTGTTCGCGCCGCTGCTGGCCACGGTCGCCGACCGGTTCCCGCGCAAGGGGCTGCTCGTCGCCACCGACGTGCTGCGCAGCCTGCTCGTCCTCCTGCTGGTGATCCCGGGGATCCCGCTGCCGTTGCTGCTGGTGACGTTGTTCACGGT
>JALZDI010000436.1 GCA_030862655.1 Actinomycetota bacterium
GTCCCGGTGGTTCCGCAGGGCGCGCGCTCCGGCCTGTCGGGTGCGGCCAACGCCCTCGACGGCTGCGTGCTGCTGTCACTGGAGAAGATGGACGCCATCCTCGACATCGACCCCGACGAGCAGCTGGCCGTGGTGCAGCCCGGAGTCGTCAACGGGGTGCTGGCCGCCGCCGTCGCCGAGAAGGACCTGTTCTACCCGCCGGACCCCGGTTCGCGCAGCATCTCCACCATCGGCGGCAACGTCTCAACCAACGCGGGTGGCATGTGCTGCGTGAAGTACGGCGTGACCGGTGACTTCGTGCGCGGCCTGGAGGTCGTGCTGGCCGACGGCAGGGTGATGCGGACCGGCCGCCGCACCGCCAAGGGCGTCGCCGGGTACGACTTGACCCGCCTGGTGGTCGGTGCCGAAGGAACCCTCGGCGTGGTCACCGAGGTGACCATCGCGCTGCGTCCAGCCAGCGCCCAGCCGCTGACCGCCGTCGCGTTCTTCCCCGAGGTCGCCGGCTCGGCCCGCACCGTCTCGGGCTACCTCGCGGAGGGCTACCAGCCGTCGGTGCTGGAGTTCATGGACGCGTCCTCGGTCAAGGCCGTCCAGCAGATCGCCGACCTGGGCTTTCCCGAGGGCATGGCCGCGATGCTGCTGGTGCAGTCCGACCGCGGAGCCGACGCCCCGGACGATCTCGCGGCCTTCGAGCGGGTGGCGCGCGCGATGGGCGCGGCCGAGGTCGTGGTCTCCGACAGCGCCGCCGAGGGCGAGATGCTGATGCAGGCCCGCCGACTGGTCGGCGACGCGCACGAGAAGTTGGGCAAGGCGCTGCTCGTCGACGACGTCTGCGTGCCCCGCCGTCACCTGGTCGACCTGGTGGAGGGCTTGCAGCGCATCGCGGAGGAGCACCGCGTGCAGGTGCTGTGCTCCGGGCACGCCGGTGACGGCAACATGCACCCGGTGGTCGCCTTCGACGACGGCGACGCCGACGAGACCGCGCGCGCCCAGCATGCCTTCGACGCGATCATGCAGCTCGGCCTGGACCTGGGCGGCACCATCACCGGCGAGCACGGCATCGGTCAGCTCAAGCGCTACTGGCTCGGACGCGAGCTCGACGAGGCCGGTCTGTGGGCGTCGCGCGCGATCAAGGCCGCGCTGGACCCCCACAACGTCCTCAACCCCACCCGGGTCCTGCCATGACGACGACGCCGGGCCCCTGACCAGCAGGGACCCGGCGTCATCGGACCGATCAGCGGTCGTAGTCCTCCTCGACCGGCACCTCTCGGGCCTGCTCGGAGAAATCGGCCGGATCGGCGTCGAGCGGCACTTCCGCCGGCACGGCCCCGTCCTCCTCGGGCAGGTCCTCGGCTCGGCGCGACTGCTCGACGGCGTCGGCCTCGGGCGTCTCGGGATTCATCGAACCTCCAAGATGATGGGCTCGGGCACCTTCGACCGTAGCGCCCATCCGCCCTTCCTGTCGGTCAGTCCTCGGCCGGCTGACCGCTGGGCCGACCCAGGTGCGCGTGCCTGCGGCCGCAGCCGAAGTAGATCACCAGGCCCAGCGCCAGCCACGGAGGGTGAAAACGCCGGTGCCGATGATGATCCGATGCCGAACCCGACGAGTTCCTCACCGGTGAGCCGGGCGGACCAGACCGCTGCGCTCGCCCCGGGTGAGGATGTCCTCGACGGGCATCGTTCGCAGGATGTTCACGGAGCCGCACGTTAGAAGTTGTCGCCCGTGATGGCTCGGTCGCACTCGCCTTGCTGGCACTCGCGTGACTCTCGGTGCACGGCGGGGGCCTGCAGGTGATCGTCGCAGACCCCCGCGAACGGTGCGAAGAGGACTGATCAGGCGGGCATCGAGGCGGTGTCGCGGTCCCACTCCCGGTGCTTGCCCAGGGCGGCGGCGAACTGCTCGACGAACTGGTCCGGCAGCGTGCCGCCAGTGCTGGCAGCCAGCACCACGCCCCGGTCGGCCCCTTCTCCGTCGGTGCTGATGCCTGCTCGCCGCAGCACCTCCAGCCCCTCGTCGCTGGCCGCGACGGGTTTGTGGTGCTTGTAGGCCTCGGCGACGAAGTGCACGGCGTGCCCGTCGGCGGCCAGCGTCCGCGCGCTCTCGCTACCGCCCGGCACGATCACCCCGTCGTAGACCACCGACATCGCGGTGCGCGCCGCCACGTCGATGTCCACATCGGACCCGTCGGTGCCCCGCGCCCGCCCGTCGTGGCTGGCGCCCAGCACCTCGGCGGTCGCGCCGCGCTCGGACAGGTCGCGCCGGATCTGCTCGACCTCGGGGGCGTCGACCCCGTCGGCGACCAGCAC
>JALZDI010000437.1 GCA_030862655.1 Actinomycetota bacterium
CTGTCCATGCGCTCCAGCCTCTTCAGGTGGGTCATCGGTCTGCCAGCGGGCCGAACGTGGTCTGCACGAGGCCGCTCGCGTCCAGCACGGTGTCGAGGTGGCCGGACCAGCGCGGATCGGGGTCGCGGTGGTCGTCGCGCCAGTGCGACCCGCGGGTCTCCTCGCGGGTGTGCGCGGCGGCGACCAGGGCCGAGGCGACCGAGAGCAGGTTGGTCGCCTCCCACGACTCGGTGCACGGCTCCGCGTCGGGGTCGTCCACCGCCAGCCCGGCCAGCACCTTGGCGACATGCTCGAGGCCGTCGGCGGCGCGCAGCACACCGGCGTGCTCGGTCATCGCCTGCTGCGCCAGCGGCACCACGCCCGGGCCGACCAGACCCGCGGGCCGCACCTCGGCGGCCGGCTCGCGCACCGGCGGCAGCCCGGCGGTGAGCTGCGCGGCGATCCGGCGGCCGAAGACCAGCCCCTCCAGCAGTGAGTTCGACGCCAGCCGGTTGGCTCCGTGCACGCCGCTGCAGGCGGCCTCACCGCAGGCGAACAGCCCGGTCACGGTCGTGCGCCCCTGCAGGTCGGTCGCCACCCCGCCGGAGGCGTAGTGGCAGGCGGGGGCGACCGGCACCAGGTCGCGCACCGGGTCGACGCCGTGCTCGCGGCAGGACGCCAGGATCGTGGGGAACCGCCGCCGCCAGACCTGCGGGCCGAGGTGCCGGCCGTCGAGCCACACGTGCTCGGCGCCGGTCTCGCGCATCCGCCGCATGATCGCCTTGGCCACCACGTCGCGCGGGGCGAGGTCGGCGAGCTCGTGCTCGCCGGCCATGAACCGGTCACCGGCGTCGTCGACCAGGAACGCGCCCTCGCCGCGCACCGCCTCCGACACCAGCGGCTGCTGGCCCCGGGCACCGGGCCCGAGCCACAGCACGGTGGGGTGGAACTGCACGAACTCCAGGTCGCGCAGCGTCGCCCCCGCCCGCAGCGCCATCGCGACCCCGTCGCCGGTGGACACCGGCGGGTTGGTCGTCGCGGAGAACACCTGGCCCATGCCCCCGCTGGCCAGCACGACCGCGCGGCAGCGGACCGCGCCGACGCCGTCGCGCTGCCCCTCGCCCATCACGTGCAGCGTCACGCCGCAGACCGCCGGCTCCGGCCCGTCGGACAGCAGCACGTCCAGAGCCAGCGCGTGCTCGACCACCTCGATGTCCGGCGACCGGCGTACGGCGGCCACCATCGCCCGCTGGATCTCGGCTCCGGTGGCGTCTCCGCCGGCGTGCGCGATGCGGTCGCGGCGGTGCCCACCCTCCCGGGTGAGGGCGAGGTCGCCACCGGAGGTGTCGAACCGGGTGCCGAGGCCGATCAGGTCGCGCACCGCCTGCGGCCCCTCGTCGACCAGCACGCGCACGGCGTCCTCGTCGCAGAGACCGGCGCCGGCGGCCATCGTGTCCGCGAGGTGCTGGTCGGGGCTGTCGCCCGGTCCGAGGGCGGCCGCGATGCCGCCCTGCGCCCACCGGGTCGAGCCGGCGTCCAGGCGGTCCTTGGTCACCACCAGCACACGTCCCGCGCCGCGGGCGCACAGCGCCGCGGTCAGGCCGGCGATGCCGGAGCCCACCACGACGACGTCGGCGGTGGTGGTCCAGCCCGCGGCCGGCGCCCGCAGCAACCGCGGGACGGGTGTGGTCATGCGTCGCCGCGGACCAGGCGGTCGGCGCCCTGCATGCCGGGGAACACCTCGGCCGGGTCGACGCCGGTGCCGACGATGCGGTTGTCGGCGTCGACGAACACCACGCTGGGCTCGAACTCCCGCGCCTCGGCACTCTCCATCTGGCCGTAGGCGATCAGGATGACGACGTCGCCGGGGTGCACCAGGCGCGCCGCTGCACCGTTGATGCCGAGCACGCCCGAGCCGCGCTCGCCGGCGATCGTGTAGGTCTCCAGCCGTGCGCCATTCGTCACGTCGACGATATGCACGAGCTCGCCGGGGAGCAGGTCGGCGGCATCCAGCAGATCCTCGTCGACGGTCACCGAGCCGACGTAGTGCAGGTCGGCCTGGGTCACGGTCGCGCGGTGGATCTTGCTCTTCATCATCGTGCGGAGCATGGGGTCATCCCTCCGTCGGTCCCAGCGTCAGTGGCACGTTGTCGATCAGCCGGGTGGATCCCACCCGTCCGGCCACCAGCAGCCGGGCCGGGCCGCGCCCGGGCGCCTCGCCGAGGTCGGGCGAGCGCAGCGCGAGGTAGTCCACGTCGAGCCCCCCGGCCTCGGCGAGTACGGCGGTCGCCGCGGCCAGCGCCGCCTCCCCTCCGCGACCCGCGGCG
>JALZDI010000438.1 GCA_030862655.1 Actinomycetota bacterium
GGCCGGGGGCGTGGTGACGCGCGCGGTCGAGACCATGCGCGGGCTCGGCGCGCACCGCGTGCGGGCCTGGGTCGGTCCGCACGTGTGCGGGCGGTGCTACGAGGTGCCCGCCGCGCTGCAGCAGGAGGTCGCCTCGGTGGTCCCGCAGACGCGCGCCACCACCTCCTGGGACACGCCCGCCCTCGACCTCGGGGCCGGGGTGGCCGCACAGCTGGCGGCGGCCGGGTGCGAGGTGGCGCCGACGCCGCTTTGGTGCACCCGCGAGGACCCCGACCTGTACTCCCACCGGCGCGACGGCGGGCACACCGGGCGGCAGGCGGGCCTGGTGTGGCTGGTCGCGGGCTCGTGAGCGCCTCCCGCCGCGCCGAGCTCGACGCCGGCCTGCACGCGGTGCGCCGACGCGTCGCGGCCGCCTGCGCCGAGGCCGGACGTGACGAGCACGACGTGCACCTCGTGGTGATCACCAAGACCTTTCCCGCCGCCGACGTCCGCCTGCTGGCCGACCTCGGCGTCACCGACGTCGGGGAGAACCGCCACCAGGAGGCGGCGGCCAAGCACGCCGAGTGCGCCGACCTGCCGCTGGTCTGGCACTTCGTCGGTGCGCTGCAGACCAACAAGGCCGCCGCGGTGGCCGAGTACTCCCACGTCGTGCATGCCGTCGACCGGCTGCGGCTGGTGTACGCACTCGGCAGGGCCACCCAGCGCACCGGGAGGCGGCTGCGCTGCCTGGTGCAGGTCAACCTCGACCCCACCGGCGACGACACCGGCGTCATTGGCCGGCGCTCGGGCGCGGCGCCGCAGGACGTGCCCGCGCTGGCCGACGCCCTGGCCGAGCACCCGCAGCTGGAGGTCGCGGGGGTGATGGGCGTGGCGCCGCTCGGGGGCGAGCCCGAGCACGCGTTCGCCCGGCTGGCGCAGGTCAGCGCCGACCTGCGGGCGCACCATCCCGGCGCCACGGTCGTCTCCGCAGGCATGAGCGCCGACCTGGAGGCCGCCGTCAGGTCGGGAGCGACACACGTGCGTGTCGGCAGCGCGGTCCTCGGTGAGCGGCCCCCGAACAGGTAGTGTCCGCAGCGGCGGATCCGAAGATTCGAAAGGTCAAGAGGTCATGGCTGGCGCAATGCGCAAGATGGGTGTCTACCTGGGCCTGGTGGAGGACACCGACCGCTACGACGACGAGTACGGGGAGTACGCCGACTACGAGGCCGAGCCCGTCCCGCGGCGCGACCTCCGCCCGATGCAGCCGGTGCGTGAGGGCACCACGGGGGCCCCCGCTGGTTCCGTGGCGTCGCTGGCCGACCGAGCCGAGCGCCGCCGCCCCGGGCCGGCGCCGGTGACCGCCGAGCTCTCGCGCATCACCACCCTGCACCCGCGCACCTACAACGAGGCCCGCACGATCGGGGAGAACTTCCGCGAGGGCGTGCCGGTGATCATGAACCTCACCGAGATGGACGACAACGACGCCAAGCGGCTGGTCGACTTCGCCGCCGGACTCGTGTTCGCCGTCCGGGGCAGCATCGAGCGGGTCACCAGCAAGGTGTTCCTGCTGTCGCCGCCCAACGTGACCGTGGCCGCCGAGGACAAGCAGCGCATCGCCGAGGGCGGGTTCTTCAACCAGTCGTGACGCCCGGGTACGTTGGTGGCGCCCCGACTTTGCCCTGGCAGGAGAGAGCGTGCGATTCGTCGGCTCCATCATCGAGCTTGTCCTGTGGCTGACCCTGGTCCTGCTCTTCATCCGGTTCATCGTGGACTGGGTGCAGGTGTTCGCCCGCTCCTGGCGGCCCAGCGGACCCCTGCTGGTGGTGCTCGAGGTCGTCTACACCATCACCGACCCGCCGCTGCGGGCCCTGCGGCGGGTGATACCACCTTTGCGATTTGGCGGAATTGGGCTCGATTTGTCCTTTATGGTGCTTCTGTTGATCTGTTACCTGCTGCTGAGCATCAACAGAACACTGCTGCTCAGCTGACGGGTGCCGATTGCCAGCAAGGGCCGCCGAGAGAGTACGGTGGCGCTTGATCGTTTACGAGACCGTAAGTATGAGGTGAGGTCATGCCGCTGACTCCCGAGGACGTGCGAAGCAAGCGCTTCACGCCCGTCCGCCTGCGCGAGGGTTATGACATGGGGGAGGTCGACCAGTTCCTCGACGAGGTCGAGGCCGAGCTGGAGCGCCTCTACCAGGAGAACAACGACCTCCGGTCCAAGCTCGAGGCGGCCCAGTCCGGCGGCGCCTCCACCAAGCCGGTGGAGACCCCGACCCCCGCCCCGACGCCGGCCCCGGAGCCGCGGCCCGCGGCCGAGACC
>JALZDI010000439.1 GCA_030862655.1 Actinomycetota bacterium
GCCTACCAAGTCGCCGCCGACCACGGCTACGACCCCCAGCCTGGCCTCGCGCTGCTCTGGCTCGCGCGCGGCCGGACGGACGCGGCGCGCGCAGCGGTCGACCGCCTGCTGACCGAGACCGGTGGGACCGTCCAGCGCTGTCGACTGCTCCCGGCCGCGGTCGATGTCCTGGCCGCGTCCGGAGATATCGAGGCAGCCCGGGAGGCGGCCGGTGAGCTCGGCCCGCTCGCCTCGGCCTTCGGCTGCGTGTCCCTCGCAGCGATGGCCGCCCACGCAGCCGGAGCCGTCGAGCTGGCTGCCGGCGACGCGGCCGGCGCACTCCCCTACCTGCGCAAAGCCCACCATCTGTGGACGCGAGCAGAGTCGCCCTACGAATGCGCTCGGGTGCGAGTCGCGATGGGACGTGCCCTGGCCACGGTCGGGGACCTGGGCTCCGCACGACGTGAGTTCGAGGCGGCCCGATCGACCTTCCGCCAGCTGGGTGCCCGCCCCGCGGCCGACGAGGTCTCCCACCTGCTTGCGCCACCGCCACTGCCGGCCGGCCTCACCGCGCGTGAGGTCGAGGTCCTTCGACTCGTTGCCTCCGGGCGGAGCAACGCCCAGATCGCCAACGTCCTGGTGCTCAGCGAGAAGACCGTCGCACGCCACCTCTCCAACATCTTCTCCAAGCTCGATGTCGGCTCGCGCACCGCCGCCACGGCATACGCCTTCGAGCACGCGCTGATCTGAGCAGCGCTAGGGGTGGCGAGGACGGTGCATCTTTGAAACAGCGTCTGGATGGTTGAGTTCTGAACCATCGTCGACAGGTCGAGAGCTCCGTGGCAACATGCCAATAGCACCGTCTCCATGGTGCGTGCAGACGGTTCAGATCACTGACCAGCGGGCTTGCGCAGTCACCGCGGGTCGAACAGGTACCCCGCCCAAAGGCGGGGTACCTGCTTGTCGGCCGTTATGCGTTCCCGCAGTACGCGAACCAGCAATTGACGGAGCCAGCAGGTCCGCGCTGGTGTATGGGTCGAG
Organism: Actinomycetota bacterium; assembly: GCA_030862655.1. The sequence goes on from JALZDI010000439.1 coordinate 1,021, forward strand.
CATCGCCCCAGCCGCTCATCATGTCGGTGGGATGCAGAGGGGTGCCAGCGTGGTCAGCACCGACCGGTCGGCGTTGGCTGTCACCTGCGACCTAGGGGGCGACCCCGCTGAGCTCGACTAGCTCGCCGAGGGCATCGGAGAGGTAGCCGATGACGTTCCACACGTCCGGCACGAGCTCGCGGCAGGCGATCAGGCCGAAGTCGAGCGCGCCGTTGTAGGAGAACAGGGTGATGTTGAGCGCCCCGGTGAGGCTGGTGACCGCCGAGACGGGGTAGACACCCTGCACCTTGGCTCCAGCGACATAGAGCGGGACCTGCGGCCCGGGGACGTGGCTGATGAAGAGGTTGAACGGCGGACCCGGCATGGTGGCCAGGTTGAACAGCGAGCGCGCGGCCAGGCCGGAGCCGGCCGTGGGCATCAGCAGCGACAGGTCGCGCAGGAGGGTTGGCGGCACGGCCCCGAACCGTCCCTTGGCCATGGCCATGGACGCCTGCATCGCCTCGAGGCGAGCCTCCGGATCGGCGAGATGGGTCGGCAGCTCGGCGAGCATCACGGAGATCTGGTTGCCGACGACGGAGCCCTCCTGGGCACGACGCCGCACCGAGACGGGTACCGCGGCGACCAGAGGCACGTCGGGCAAGGCGTCGTGGTCCAGCAGCCACCGACGCAGTGCCGCGGTACACAGCACCATCACGATGTCGTTCACCGTGCCGCCGTATCGACGGCGCACCGTCTTGATGTCGGCCAACGACACCGAGCCGAACGAGAATCGGCGATGCGCGGTGATGGGTCCGTTGAGGGGGGTGCGGGGCGCCTTGAGGTCACGGGAGGTGCGGCTCACCTCGGCACGTCTCTTTGCGCCGGTGAGTCGTGCCAGCGCCGAGGCGGCGTCACTGATACCCCGGATGATGCCGTGGCTGCCGGCGCCGGGCAGCTGGTCCAGGTGCCGCAAAGCCGGGGGCACGGTGCGCGCGATCTGCACCTGGCCGGCGAGCATCGAGGCCACGCCGCGGCCGAACAGATCCCGCTTGGAGGGAAGCGGACGCGGGTCGAAACGCTCGGCCTCCGGCTCGACCCGGCGCGGCTCCGGGCGGATGTCGAGCAGCGTCGACAGCAGTTCAGCACCTGACACACCGTCGATCGCCGCGTGATGGACCTTCGAGTAGACCGCGGCCCGGCCATCCTCCAAGCCGGTGATCACGTAGAGCTCCCACAGCGGCCGATGCCGGTCGAGCGCACGAGCATGGAGCCGGGCGATCTGCTCCCCGAGCTGCGCGGAGG
>JALZDI010000112.1 GCA_030862655.1 Actinomycetota bacterium
CTCCAGAGGAGCCGGGGCAGGCGCCGCCAAAATCTGACGCGGGACGTCTGCACCGGGCGCGGTGGCTGCCGGCGTCGGCGGTGTGGTCGGTTGCGCCTCGACCCGGTCGGGCACCTCGTCCCGGTCTCGGTCCTCTGCGTCGGTGCCGACCTTGGCCGCGGCGGCGTTGCCGGCGAAGCCGGCGGCGGCCATCACGCCGGCCCGCTTCGCGAGCCGGCCCATGCGGCGGGACTGGTTGCCGAACGACCCGGCGGCCTCCCCGAACGGGTTCGCATCGGCGCCCACCATCGATGTCAGCCGGCGGAAGGGCTTGAGCGCGAACCACATGACGAAGCTGAACAGCGGCATCAGCACCAGAGCCAGCCAGCCGGGCAGCCGGGAGTCGGGGTCGAGGATCAGCCCGATACCGAGCACGGTGACCGCGGCGCCGACGCCGAAGACGACGGCGTTGACCAGCGCCGCACCGACCACGCGGCCGGTGCCGACCACGATCCCCCGCGCGGGCGGGAACAGGCCCAGGGTGGCGAAGGCCGGGAACAGCATCACCGCCAGCCGCACGATCAGGAACGAGCCGATCAGCAGCAGCGCCGAGACGAGCAGGAACGGCAGCGCCAGCAGGGTGGCGACGGTGCCGAGGATCGCGTAGCCGACGCGGGTGTCGGACTGCTTGCCGGTCAGGTACTCATAGGCCGCGGGGTCGGTCTCGCGGACCTGCTCGGCGACCTCCTCGAAGCGCTCCTGCTTGGCCTCGATGATCTCCTGGCCGCGTTCGGGGTGGTTCTCCAGGATCGCCGCCTCACGCCAGGTCAGGGCCTGGGCCTTGAACAGCGCGGGCCCGAACCGGCGGGCGGTGGCGCTGTCGGCGGTTCCGAACTCTCCGGCAAGCCAACCCTGGTAGAAGATCGACCCGTGCACGCTCGACGAGGCCGCCACCGCCGGCGGGGTGTCCCTGTCGTTGCCGTTCAGGCCGCTGACCACGCCGCCCACGGTCGAGGTGACGGTCTGGTCGGCGAAATGTCCGGACGCGACCGGCCAGCGGAACAGCAGAGTCGCCGCCAGCAGTACGACGATGGCCCAGCCGACTGCGGCCGCGGTGGAGGCGAGCCGGTTGCGACCCGCCCGCACGACCAGCAGCGCGCCGACCAGCAGCAGGACCACCGGCACCCAGGGGGAGAACAGCCGCTCGTACAGCGTGCTGGACACGTTGGAGATCATCGGGTCGAACACGTCCAGGAACGTCGGCTCGAATGCGGCCCCAGTGACCGAGCTGGTCAGCGAGGCGAACGAGACCGGCAGGTTCATCAGCCAGTTGCTCATCGCGGTGCCGATGACCGCGTCCGGGCTGCGCGCGACGTCGGCGCCGCATCCGAGGTCGTAGGTGTTCCACCGCAGCCCGGCGTAGCCGTACTGCTCGTAGATCGTGGTGGTCGCGCCGGGAGCGAACGGGTCCTGGGCCGGGGGCAGCCTGTCCGGGGCGTTCAGGAAGAACCCCGACACGCCGCGTCCGGGGACCTCCGGCGTCGGGGCCTCCTTGCAGTCCCCGAACACCGCCGACGCCGACCCGGGCGCGACCACCAGCAGCCCGAGCGCGAGCGCCAGGGCGCACAGCAGGCGGCGCAGCAAGCGTCGCGTCATGCGACCGCCGCCTCGTCCTCGCCCTCCTCGTCGGGCTCGACCCGCCCGGTGGGCCGGGCGGTGGTGTCCAGGGCATCCAGCAGGGTCGGGTTGTGGGTGAGGTCGACGCGGATCTTGTCCACCCGCCCGTCCACGTCGCGCATCACGAACTCGCGGAACCCCACCGCCCCACGTCCCGCGGACAGGTTGGCCAGCGCACGCTCGTAGCCGGCGTCGACCGGCACCCGCAGCATCCCCAGGGCCTGCCGGGCTGCCTGGTCGTCTTCGGTGCGGCCGACGAAGGCGGCCGACATGAAGTTGGCGACGTCCATGCCCAGCACGTCCTGCGGGTTCTGGGAAGCGGCGAGCACGCAGGTGTTCCACTTGCGCGAGTCGCGGCCCAGCCGGTTGAACAGCGCCCGCCCCGCAGCCCACTCGCCGAGGAAGTGGGTCTCGTCCAGACCGACGAGCTTGCGGTCGGCCATCGTCCGCCCGTACACCGCGCGGGTGGCGTACCAGGCGGCCAGGTGCAGCAGCGGCACGGCCAGCTGCTCCGAGGTCGACCAGTGCTCGCGGGACACGTTGCGTGGCGGTAGCACCAGCCCGGGCATGGTGAGCACCGTCAGGGTGGTGTCCAACCGGGTGAACGCGTGCGTGCCGGCGGGGAAGAGCAGCCGCGCCAGCGGCATCTCGGCCATGTCGCGCAGGTAGGCGGCCACCACCCGGCCGTGCTCGGAGTCGGCCTGCTCGAGGTGGCTGACCACGTCCCACAGCGAGGCCCGTGGGTGGCCCTTGGTGCCGCGCACCGCCTCCGTGATCACCAAGGGGGTCGCGGCCATGCCGTCCACCGACGAAGGCAGCAGCATGCGCAGCACGTCTACGGCGAGCAGCTTGCGGTCCTGGGCGGCCATCACCTTGGCCTCCTCGAACGCCTCCTCGGTCGGGTACGCCGACCGGTGCGGTTCGAGGACGACGCCGAACGGGTTCAGCGTCCCCGGCGGGGCGGTGGTGAGGTCGATGTGCCGTGAGTCCTCGGCCAGCTCCGGCAGCCTGGTGAGCCGCGACAGCGGGCCGGAGGGGTCGAGCAGCACCGAGGCGATGCCGCGGCGGGCGGCCTCGTAGGCGATCTGGCCCAGCAGCACCGACTTGCCCGCACCGAGGCCCCCGACGACGGGGACCAGGCCGGAGGTCTCCTTGACCTCGGTGGCGTAGTGGGTGTCGAACATGACCGCGCGCCGGCTCGCCCCGCAGGTGTAGCCGACGTACGGACCCTGCCGGTCGCCCACCTGGCTGGTCGCGGTCGGCACCCCCGCGGCCACGTACAGGGCGGGGAGCCGGCGGCGGTAGGCGGTGGTGGAGACCGGCTCGCCGGGGATGAACTCCCGCAGCAGCCCGTACTGGCCGCGCGGGTGCTCCACGGTCACGCCACGGCTGCGGTAGGAGGCGGTCACCCGGCGGACGCGCTCCAGGCACTCCTCCTCGGTCGGTGCCGCCACCGCGAGCCGGAACCAGCCGTGCAGCCGGGCCGCGGCCAGGTCGGCGCCGCGGGTCATCTCGTCCTCGACCAGACGGGCCTGGCGGGCCTGCCGGTCCAGCACCAGCGGCTCGTCCAGGCCGTGCTCGCCGTAGTGGCGCTGCATGTCGCGCACCACCAACAGCCTGCGCTGGATCGCCTGCCGGGCCTCCCCGCCCGACAGCACGTCCATCTGCGCGGTCCACTCCACCGGGAACGGCAGCCGGTCGGTGTGCGCCAGCCACGGCTCGTGGGCCGGGTCGGGGGCCTCGATCTCCTCCAGCCGGCCGATGGACAGCACCGCGACGTGCCGCTCCACGACCTGACCGCCCTCGAGGCGGCCGGTCACCTTGACCGTGCGGCCGAACGGCACCGCGGCGTGGTCGACGGCGTCGGTGAAGGCGTACAGGTCGTCGTACTCCCAGTGCCCGTCGCCGACCGGGGACAGCGTGCTCGGCGCGGGCAGGCCCAGGCCCACCGAGCGGCGCAGCAGCCACTCCGTCTCCCCGGCGGTCGCGACGCGCCCCTCGAGCCCGGGCAGCCCGACGACCTCGGTGGCCCGGTCGGCCAGCTGCCGCACCTTGTCCAGCTCACGGCGGGCGGGGCGCCGCAGCATCTGGTTGACCATCCGCTCGCCGGCACCCCGGCGGGTGAGCCGGACGGCGAGGTAGACCTCCTTCTCGGCCATCGTCTGGGTGCGCAGGTGCTGTTGCACCGCGACCAGGTGGTCCGACCACGACGGCCCGGCCTCGGCCGACAACGGGGTCGGGGTGTTCCTGTCCAGCCGTCTCGCCCACTGCGCCGACGGGTAGGGCCGGGTGGTGACCCGCAGGTGCAGCCGGTGCCCGGCCAGCGATGCCAGCGCGTCCCCCGCGCCCACCAGGAGACTCTCCCGCTGACGGTCCGAACGGAACGCCCACGGCTGGGTGGGCAGCGCGAACCACGCCCAGGCAGCGCCGTCGGTGAACGTCAGGTTGTCGTGGATCTCGCGCAGCGCCAGCCGCACGGTGTCGACCCGGTCATCACCTCGAGTCCGTCGAAACATGGTCACTCCTCACTCGCACCCGCGACGGCGTCAGCCGGACCGGGCGCGGGGTCTCGCTCCCCCGAGGGGCGGTGGTCTCGGCGCGCACCAGCTGCCACACGCTGCGCACCGGCCGGTCATGGTCGATGAACGTCGTCACGGCGTACGTCGCCAGCACGGTCAGCACGACCTCCCACACCGGCGGCACACTCACACGCATGGGCAGGACCGCCTCGACCAAGAGCACGGCCACGAACAGCAGCAGCCAGATGCCGTAGGCGGTGTAGCGGGCCGACCAGGGCAGCGTCAGACCCGAGGGGCCCAGCCACACCGCATCCACCCGGTAGACCTCGTCGTCGGGACGCAGTCGCACCGGCTGGTCAGCTCTGTCCCTGGAAGATGAACCCGGCGATGTTGTCGGCGAAGCCGTAGAAGAAGGCTGCCCCGGCGATCACCACGCAGCCGAGCATCACGTTGGTGATGGTCATCGCGTTCTCGCTCATCCGTCCCTTGCGGGCGCCGGCGATGATCCCGATGCCGACGATCAACAGCAGGATCGGGATGATGTTCTGGACGCCCCACTCGACGATGCCGTCGGTGTTGATGTCGGGGGCCGCGGAGACGCGGTCACGCAAGCGTGCCATCAGGCTTTCCCTCCTCAGGGCGCCGACGAGTGCCGCACGTGCCTCGTGCCGCACCCCCGGCGGTGTGAACACGAACACGTACAAGATCGCCACGGACACGCAGCGTTGCTATCTGCCGCGCCGTAGAGGACGGGGAACTTCTGGTGACAGAGGGCGGATCCAGGTGTCATCCCAAGATGCGGACGTCGCAGAACGGTCAGCGGACGCGTGTCGGGGATACAGGAACGGATCGGTCAGCTGTAGTCGGCCCCGCGGCTGTCGATGACCTCCTGTGCGACGTCCTTCAGCAGGCGCCGAGAGCGCCGCGCGCGGTCGCGGAGCAGATGGAAGGCCTCGTCCAGGCCGACGTCGAGGTGGTGGGCGAGCACGCCCTTGGCCTGCTCGATTGCCACCCGGCTCTCCAGGGCGGTCTCCAGCTGTTCGATCAGCGTGACCCGCTCGCGCGAGAGCCGGACCTGATCGATCGCAATCGCCGCCACGTCGGCCATCGACTGCGCAACCCGTGCCGTGGGAGCTCCCAAACCTGGGCGTTCGAGGGTCTCGAACAGGTTCAGCGCGCCCACCACCCGCCCCCGCACCCGCATCGGCACCGCGATCACGCCCTCATAGCCCATCTCGCCGGCGGCCCGCGCCAAACGCGGCCACCGGGCGAAGCCGTCGTCATGCTGTTCCGCGGCGACGATCTCGCCGCCGCGGTAGCACTCCAGGCACGGGCCCTCGTCGTGCTGGATCTGGAACAGCTCCAGCAGCTTCGCCTGCTCACTCGACGCGACCATCACCCGCAGCCCGTCGCCTCTGTCGGCCAACAGCAGCCCCGCCGCTGCCACGCTCAGCACGTCAACACACCGGTCGGCCAGCACCTGCAGCAGCTCGTGTACGTCGAACTCGCCGACTATCGTCTCGACAAGCTCCGCGAACGCCTCGGCCAGCCTCTCCAAGCCACCGGACCCGCCACCACTGGCCATTTCCACCCCCCAACCCTGGCCGGGAGGGCACCAGGAATCCCGTTCACCACCACGCTACGCCACAGCAGATCAGGCTTGCGCTCGTCACGCGTGCAGGCGGAACACCGCGGCGAGTACGGCGAGCGTGGCGTGGTCGTCATCCGCGGCGGACTCGCGGGCCAGGACACTGGGCGAGTGCGCGAGCGCGCCGGCCACCGCCGACGCCATCCGGGTGAGCTCCTCCTCGGCCAGCCCGAGCCCCTGCGTTGTCCGCCGCAGCTGCTCGAGGCAGGTCGACTCCACCCGCGAGCGCAGCGCGGTGATCAGCGGCCCGGCCCGCCGGGACCGGATCTCAGCGCAGTAGGCGTCCGCGGCGTCACGCACGGCCGCCTCCACGCCGGCGACCGCCCGCGGGTCGGGCACGCTCCCGCACGCCACGTCGGCGAGGTCGTCCAGGTCCAGCAGGCGCACACCCGGCACCTCTTGCACAGCCGGGTCCACATTGCGCGGCAGTGACAGGTCGACGACCGTCAGCGACCGCCCCGGACGGGCCGCCAGCACGTCGGACACCAGGGCG
>JALZDI010000440.1 GCA_030862655.1 Actinomycetota bacterium
CGTCGGATCCGACGACGCCGGGCTGGAGTACAAGAACGCGCTGAAGAAGGACTTGGAGAACGACTCCCGGGTCGCCTCCGTCGTCGATGTCGGTGTCGGCAACGACGAGCACACCGCCTACCCGCACGTGGCGGTCCAGGCCGCCCGGTTGGTCGCCGAGGGGTCGGCCGACCGGGCGCTTCTGGTGTGCGGAACCGGGCTCGGCGTGGCCATCAGCGCCAACAAGGTGCCCGGGATCAGGGCGGTCACCGCGCACGACAGCTACTCGGTCGAGCGGTCGGTGCTGAGCAACAACGCGCAGGTGCTGTGCTTCGGGCAGCGCGTGGTCGGGCTCGAACTGGCCCGCAAGCTCGCCGGTGAGTGGCTCGACTACCGTTTCGACACGAGTTCGGCCTCGGCCGAGAAGGTCGCGGCGATCGACGGCTACGAGGGCACCGGGGTGGCCTGTTGAGCGGGAAGGGATGAGCGCATTGCGTTTGGCCGAGCAGCGCGGCGAGGTCATCGACATCGCGCGGCGGATGACGTCCGACCGGCTGGTGGTGGGAACCTCCGGCAACGTGTCGGTGCGCAGCGGCGACCTCGTCGCGGTCACGCCGTCGGGCGTGGAGTACGACGAGCTGCGGCCGGTGGACATCCCGCTGGTCGACCTCAGCGGTGAGGTCGTGGAGGGCGAGCTCAAGCCCACCTCCGAACTGCCGATGCACCTCACCGCCTACGTCGAGCACGACGCGGGCGCGGTCGTGCACACCCACTCGCTGCACGCCACGGCGCTGTCGCTGCTGCGCGACGAGGTTCCGGCCGTGCACTACCAGCTGGCCGACTACGGCGGTGCCGTGCGCGTCGCCGACTACGCCACCTTCGGCACCGACGCCCTCGCGGTGTCGATGTCCGAGGCGCTGCGCGACCGCAACGGCTGCATCCTCCGCAACCACGGCACGGTCACCATCGGCAACAGCCTCACCAAGGCCTACAACCGGGCCCGGCAGCTCGAATGGCTCTGCGAGCTCTGGCTCACGGCGGCCAAGCTCGGCGCCCCGGCCGTGCTCCCCGACGAGGAACTCGCCCACTGCGCGACCCTCTTCGCGGGCTACGGCCAATCGGTTCGCTGATCGTCGCGCGTTCACCGCTCGGTGTGATGTCCGGCTGTTAACGCCGGTGTGATCCGAGTTCGTCCCGGTGAAACGCGGTGCCTGAAGCATGGGGGCATGACTCCCAGCGAGCACCGTCGAGCCCACGGGGACTGGACCCGCGAGATCATCGAGCTGGCCGCGCTGTTCCTGGTCGCAGGTGCGGCGAACCTCCTCGTCACCGGCGTGCGCAGCCACTCCGCCGCGACGCTGGTGCTGATGTCCCTCGGAGCGGCGCTGCTGGCGGCGGGTGCCGCGCGGTGGTGGTCGCGCCGCGGGACCGTCCCCATCACGACCGAGGAGGGCCCGGAACCGGTCCCGTCTGAGGTGGCGTTCGTCCCGCAGAACCTGTGGCGGCTGCGGGCTCGCGTCACCGACACGCCCGGCCGCCTGGCGAAGCTGGCCGGGGCGCTGGCGGCGCTCGGCGGCGACATCCGCACCATGCAGGTGCACCCGGTCGCGGACGGGGCGGTCGACGAGGTGCTGCTGCACGTTCCCACCCGGATCCGGCACGCCGACCTGGTCGCCGCGGTGGAGAGCGCCGGCGGCTACGACGTGACCGCCGCGCGCGCCGACGTCCGCGAGCTCGACGACGTGCCCACCCGCACCGCCACCCTCGCCAACGACCTGGTCAACGGCCGGACTGACCTGGTGCGGGGTCTGCGCTCGCTGCTCGGGCACGTCGACGTGCGGTGGCAGGAGGAACCCGAGCCGTCGCTGGAGGCCGGGGTCTTCACCGAGGACGCGATGTGCCTGGCCGAACCCGGCGGCGGGTTCCTCGTGCTGACCCGGCCCGGAGGCGCGTTCACCCCGGCCGAGTTCGCCCGCTCCCGCGCGCTGGTCGACCTGGTCACCAGCTGCCGCGCCCGCGTCCGCCCGACAGAGCGGGCCGCGACCACACCCGGCGGGATCGAGCTGACCCTGCGCCCGGCCGATCGCGCCGACCTCGACCTGGTCGCCGAGTTCCACGAGCGCTGCTCCAGCGCGGCGCGGTTCCGCCGCTACTTCAGCCCCGGACCGGCCCCGGGCGAACGAGGACTGCGACGTCTCCTGACCCCGGCTCTGGGGCGCTCCACGCTGGCTCTCGGGCCGCAGGGCGAGGTCGTGGGGATGGGGAACCTGATGTACGACGGCGACAGCGGCGAGCTCGCCCTGCTGGTGCGCGACGACTGG
>JALZDI010000441.1 GCA_030862655.1 Actinomycetota bacterium
GCGCGCGCGGCCGCCTCCAGCTGGTCGGCCAGCGTCACCAGCCGGGCCGCCGCGGCCGGATCGGCGTCGGGCAGCTCGGCGCGTCCCGAGGCGACGATGCGGGTGAACGCGGCCGCGCGATGCAGCGTGGTGGAGAAGTCGCCGGTGGCCACCCCGCGCAGCACGGTGTCGGTCAGCTCGCGCACCTCGGCGGGGCCGGGGGGGTCGACGACGCCGGCGACCACCTCGTGCACGGGTGCGTGCCGCCGCCCGGCGGCGAACTCGCGGGCGGCCGCCGCGGGGTCGGCCTGCACCCACGAGCGCAGCAGGTAGAGCCGCCACAGCGCGCCTGGCAGCGAGTCCGGGGGAGCGCTCGCCCACAGGTCGGCGACCGTGTCCAGCCCGTGCTCGTCGGCCAGCCGCACGATGCGCTCGACCACCGCCTCGTCGCGCTGCGAGCGGGCGCCGCGCACGAGCGCCGCAGCGGTGCGGTGCGCGACCTCGGCGCGCAGCGCCGGGTCCTCGCCGCCGGGCAGCGCGTCGAAGGCGGCGTCACCGGGCATCACGGGACGCCGCGGCCGGTGTTCGGTCACCCGCCCATCCTGCCGCAAAGCGGCGCGGAGGGTCGTCCGGGTCACAAATCGGGTGAGAGCCCTCTCATCCTTGACTCATACAAGCCTTACCCTTCGCCGTCACTCTCGGTGATGACTCGCAGGACCACCTACCCTCCAAGGAGCTGCAACCGTGAACACCCTGCTGAAGAGCCTCATCGCCTCGGTCGCCACCGTGTTCGGCCTCGGGCTGATGTTCGGCGGCGCGCTGAGCGCCACCTCGGCCAACGACGACGTCGCCAAGCGCGACGACGAGAGCACCGAGGTCGTGCTGGTCGCCGACGACGACGGCGGCGACGACAACAGCCCTGACGGCAGCGGCGTCAGTCGCGACGCCACCAACAGCCGCAGGTCCGCAGTGAGCCGCGACGGGGAGCGCAGCCGCGGCGACCTCACCCGCGACCAGACCAAGGACGGCGCCGGTGCCCTCAAGCGCGACTGGAGCGACAACCGCACCGACGACCGGTCGCGCAACGACAGCCGCGCCAGCCGCAACACCGGCGACAACACCCGCAGCAACTACTCGCGCGTCACCCGGGACCGGGACAACAGCCGTGCCGACCTGACCAAGGACCGCACGGCCGACGGCAGGGGCGACAAGAACCGTGACTTCAGCCGCAACCTGACCAACGACCGGTCGCGCAACGACACCCGCTGACGAGTACGGCGGGGTGCCGGACCGCTAGCCCTCGTCGCCCAGGCGACGCCGGAGGCGTTTGACGTCGCCCCGGCGTCGCTTGGCGTCCAGACGCCGGCGCTGCGACGCCCTCGTCGGCCGGGTGGGCCGGCGCGGCTTCGCGGACGGCCGGGTCGCCTCGCGCAGGACCGCGGCCAGCCGGTTCTCGGCGACCACCCGGTTGCGCCACTGGGAGCGGTGCTCGGCCGCGGTCACGGTGAGCACGCCGTCCACCAGCCGGTCACCGAGCCGGCGCAGGGCCCGGTCGCGCAGCGTGTCGTCCAGGGCTGGCGACCGGGCCACGTCGAAGCTCAGCTGCACCCGGCTGTCGGCGGTGTTGACCGACTGCCCGCCCGGCCCGCCGGAGCGGCTGAACCGCCAGCTCAGCTCCCGCTCCGGGATCCACACGCCGCCACCGACGTGGACCGGTCCTGGCATCGGCCGCTCTCCTTGAGGTGCGGGGTCGGGGTGGGGTCGGGGCGTGTCGGTGGCTACCGATCCTGCCGACCATGAGAACGCTCTCACGGTCTGCTCATGGAGGTCTCAGCCTCGGCCCGGATCCTTCTAGGTATCCACCCGGAAGACCCGCATGTGGGGGCGGGCCCGACCATCAAGGAGCCCCCATGAACACCCTCCTCAAGTCCCTGATCGTCCTGGTCGCCGGCGTGTTCGGCATGGCACTGCTGCTCGTCGGCGTCACGACGGCGCTGACCCCCGACGATGACGGTCTGACCCGCCCCGACCCCGTGCTCGTCAAGCGCGACGACAACCTGTCGAGCCCCAGCGTGGCCGTCGACGATGACGACGACGCGGACGACGACCAAGGCCAGACACGGACCCGCACCCGCACCGGACACGGTGCCGGCGCCCAGGCGCGCGCAGCCGCTGACGACCCTGACGATGACCTCAACACGGCCGGCACCAACACCGGGACCGGGCCCGGCACCAACACCGGCACCGGCCACCGCGGCGGCCACCACGGGAACAGCGGCCCCGGCGGCAGCGGCCCCGACAACAGTGGGCCCGGCAAC
>JALZDI010000002.1 GCA_030862655.1 Actinomycetota bacterium
ACCGTGCCCAGCGCGACGCGGGCAGCGGTCTCGCGGGCCGAGGCGCGCTCGAGCACCGGCCGGGCCTCGTCGAAGCCGTACTTCTGCATCCCCACCAGGTCGGCGTGACCCGGCCGGGGCCGGGTCAGCGGGGCGTTGCGGGCGAGCCCGGCGAGCACCTCCTCGTCGACGGGGTCGGCGGACATCACCTGCTCCCACTTGGGCCACTCGGTGTTGCCCACCCGCACCGCGACCGGGCTGCCCATGGTGCGCCCGTGCCGTACGCCGCCGAGGATCTCCACCTCGTCCTGCTCGAACTTCATCCGCGCACCACGACCGTAGCCCAGCCGGCGCCGGGCGAGCGCGCCGGCGATGTCGCCGGACGTGACCTCGACGCCCGCGGGCAGGCCCTCGAGGATCGCCACCAGGGCAGGGCCGTGTGACTCCCCCGCGGTCAGCCAGCGCAACATGGCGCTCAGTGTTTCACCCCGCTCAGCCGAGGTACCACGCGGCCAGCGGCGGCCCGGTCAGCACGCCGACCAGCGCGCCGACGATCATGAACGGCCCGAACGGGTAGCGCTTGCGGTCGACGATGCGCAGCAGCACGAGCAGGCCGCCGCCCAGCGCGCCGAGCAGGAACCCGCTGTAGACGCCGACGATGAGCTCGGCCCAGCCGAGCCAGCCCAAGGCGATGCCGAGGACGCCGGACAGGCGCACGTCGCCGTACCCCATGCCCTTGGGGTAGATGAACCAGAGCACGAAGAACAGCCCTCCCGCGATCAGCCAGCCCAGGAAGGCCGTGAGCAGCGCTCCCCAGTCGCCGGAGAACGCCGATGCGAGCAGCGCGAGTACGGCGACCACGGCGTACGACGGCGCGATCACCCGGGTGGGCAGCAGCCGGGTGCGCCAGTCGATGTAGGCGAGCGCGACGCCGACCACACCGACGTACAGCCAGATCGGCAGCCCGGCCGACCAGCCCACCTGCCAGGCAAGGAGGGCGCAGGTCACCGCTGCCGCGACGGCCAGGGCCGGTGCCAGCCCACGGACCTCGGCGAGCCGGCGGTAGCTGATCTTGCCCTTGGCGTCGTCGGGGTCGCTCGGCTCGGGCAGCACCGCGATCACGCGCGGTGCGAGGGCACCGCCGACCGCACCGACCACCACGGCGACCATGACAGCGAGTAGCGTGTCGTTCACGCAGGCGAGCCTAGAACGTCGTAAAGCACGCAGGATGGTGCAGGTCGGCGAAAATGCGCCGCAGCCACGAACACCCGCGCCTGTCAGGCGTGCAGAGCCCTTGTCGCCCAGGGATTTGCGAAACCTTGCCTAAGACGTCTCCTCGCCCCGACGCGAGCGCTGGAGAGCGGCCTCGCCGGCAGCGCGCATCTCCTCCAGCGGCGCCTGCTCGCACCCGGTCATCAGCTCGACCTGCAGGGCCGCCTGGTGGACGAGCAGACCGAGCCCGTCGACGACGACCTTGCCACCGGCAGCGCCAGCCGCAGCGACAGGCGTCGGCCACGGGTCGTAGACCACGTCGAACACCACCGCAGCCTGCGACACCATCGACTCCGTCACCTCCGGCGACTGCGCCGCGGCCGGCACCGTCGAGACCACCACGTCGACCGCCTGCCAACCGGCCTCGGCGAGCCTTGCCACCCGCACGGCGGGCGCCTCCGCCAGCCGCCCCGCGACGTCGACGGTCTCCTGCGCCCGCGCGGGCTCCCGCACCCGCAACGTCACCTCACGACACCCCAGCCGGGCCAACGCGAGCACCGCCGACGTCGCGGTGGCGCCGCCACCGACGATGACGGCCGACCGCACGTCCGCCACCCCGTGCTCGCCGAGCGCGCGCACCATGCCCGGCACGTCGGTGTTGTGGCCGGACCGCAGACCGTGCTCGGTGAGCAGCACCGTGTTCGCGGCGCCGGACCTGCGGACGGTCTCGGAGGACGCGTCGAGCAGCGGCAGCACCGCACGCTTCAGCGGCATCGTCAGCGACAGCCCGCGCCACTCCGGGCCCAGACCCTGCACGAAGGCGGGCAGCGACTCGACGTCGGTCTGGACCGCGTCGTACTCCCACTCGAGCCCCAGCTCGCGGTACGCCGCCCGGTGCAGCACCGGCGACAGCGAGTGCGCGATCGGCATGCCCAGGACGGCGCACCTACGGCGCCCGCTCATTCCCTCCGCGAGACCACCCGTCAGCACTTCGGGCTCTGCCGGCAGAACTCGCGCAGCAGCGCGACGTTCTGCTGGTGCTCGGCACTGGTCTCGGCGAACCTCGTCTCACCGGTGTCGATGTTGACGGTGACGAAGTAGATCCAGTCGCCCTCCGCCGGGTTCAGCGCCGCCTTCAGTGCCTCGTCGCCGGGCGACGCGATCGGACCGGGCGGGAGCCCCGGGAAGCGGTATGTGTTGTACGGCGAGTCCACGGAACGGTCCTCGTCGGTCGTGGCGACCTCGCCGGTCTTGCCGACCGCGTAGTGCACGGTGGAGTCCATCTGCAGCGGCATGCCCCGGTCGAGCCTGTTGTAGATGACCTGGGCGACCTTGGCGAAGTCCTGGGAGTGCCGCGCCTCGGCCTGCACGATGCTGGCCACGGTGACGACCTCCTGCGGCGAGAGCCCCACCGACGGGGCCTCCTGCTTCAGGCTCAGGCGCTGCGCGGAGTCGCCGAAACGCTCGACCATCATCCGCAGCAGCCCCCGGGCGTCCGTGTTGGGCGCCAGCTCGTAGGTGGCCGGGAACAGAAAGCCCTCGAGGTCGCCCCCGGCGTAGCCGGGCAGCCCCAGCCGTTCGGGCCGCCCGGCGACGCGCTCGAGCGAGCGCCCCTTCAGGTCGGTCTCATCGGCGGCCTGAGCGAGGGTCTCCTCGACCGTGAAGCCCTCGGGGATGGTCACCGCGCTGGTGACGATCGAGTCGGGGTCGAGCATCCGGTCCAGGGCCGACCGGGCGCTCATCCGCTTGGCCATGTCGTAGAAGCCGACCTGGATGAGCGTGGCCCGCGGTTCCTCACGGGCCGCGTCGACGAACGCCTCCTCGCTGGCCACCACACCCGCCTCGTGCAGCGACTCGGCGATCTGGGTGGAGGTGTCCCCGGACTGCACCTCGACCAGCACCGACCCGCTTCCACTCCCCCTGTAGTCCGGGGGCGGCGCGAACTGGTCCTCCAGCCAGGCTCGCCCCTTCACGACGGCGAAGCCACCGAGGCCCACGAGCACGACCAGCGAGATCATCACCGCCAGGCAGCCGGCCACCCGGCTCCGCCGGCGGCGGCGTCGCGGGCCGCGGTGGCCGCGCCGGCTCTGCATCTCGAACCCGATGTCGCTCACGTCGCTCCCAGACCGAGGTCCTCCCCTGGGGCGGACCCGGTGGCCCGCTCGCTGTCCAGGGCATGCTGCAGGATCACCACGGCGGCGGCCTGGTCGACCACCGCGCGCCGCTTGGCTCCCTTCTTCCCCCGATCTCGCAGGACACGCTCGGCCGTGACGGTAC
Organism: Actinomycetota bacterium; assembly: GCA_030862655.1. The sequence goes on from JALZDI010000002.1 coordinate 3,469, forward strand.
TCAGTCGCTCGTCGACCAGCCGCACCGGGACCGGCGCCACCCGGTGGCCGATCTCGTGGGCCGCCTCGCGCACCTTCGTCGCCGCCGGGCCTTGGCGTCCCGACAACGACGTGGGCAATCCAACCACGACCTCGATGGCCTCGTGCGCGGCGACGATGTCGGCGAGTCGGTCCAGGTCGCCCGGCCCCCGCCGTACCGTCTCCAGGGGTACGGCGACCAGGCCGTCCCGGTCGCAGACGGCGACGCCGATCCGCGCATCGCCCAGGTCCACCGCCACTCGCACTCCGCTGCGCATCTCCGCTCGCCTCAGGATGAGGTCACACGCTCCCCCACGACGTGCTCGATCCGCTGCAGGGCCGCGTCGATGCGGGCGACGTGGGCGCCACCGCCCTGCGCGACGTCGTCCTTGCCGCCACCGCTGCCACCGATCTCGACCGCGCCCTCGCGCACCAGCGCGTTGGCCGACAGCCCCCAGTCGCGTGCCGCGTCGTTGACTGCGACCACCAGCGAGGGCTTGCCGCCTCCGGAGCCCGCGACGGCGACGACCGCGGGACGGTCGCCCGGGATCCGCCCGCGCACGTCGAGCGCCAGCTTGCGGACGTCGCCCGCGTTGGCGCCGTCTGCCCGGTAGCCGACGAACGCGACGCCGTAGACGTCGCGCGCCTCCTCGGCCAGCCGGCCGCCCGCGGTGAGCAGCTGCTCCACACGCACACGCTCGATCTCCTTCTCGGCGGCGCGCAGCCGGTCGACGATGTCGCTGACGCGGCCGGGCAGCTCCTCGGGGCGCACCTTCAGCGCCTCGGACAGCTGCGCGACCAGCACGTGCTCGCGGGCGAGGAATTGGTAGGCGTCGGCGCCGACCAGCGCCTCCACCCGGCGGACCCCGGACCCGATCGAGGACTCGCCCAGCAGCTTGACCACGCCGAGCTGCCCGGAGCGGCCGGCATGCGTGCCGCCACACAGCTCACGGGCCCACTCGCCGACCGAGATCACGCGGACCTCGTCGCCGTACTTCTCGCCGAACAGCGCCATCGCACCGGCCCGGCGCGCGTCGTCCTGGCTCATCACCTCCGCATGCACGCCGAGGTCGGCCAGCACCAGGTCGTTGACCCGGGCCTCGACATCGGCGAGCACCGAGGCCGGGACGGCGCCGGTGGCGGAGAAGTCGAACCGGAAGCGTCCCGGCGAGTTCTCCGACCCCGCCTGGGTGGCGGTGTCGCCCAGCGCCTCGCGGAAAGCCTTGTGCACCATGTGGGTCGCGGTGTGCGAGCGGCTGATCGAGCGCCGGCGCTCGACGTCGACATGGGAGTGCGCGCCGGTGCCCGTCGTCACCTCGCCGCTCAGCACCCGCGCCCGGTGCACGATCAGCCCGGTGATGGGCGACTGCACGTCGAGGATCTCCAGCCGGGCGCCGTTGGCCAGCTCGACCACCCCGTGGTCGGCGAGCTGCCCGCCGCCCTCGGCGTAGAACGGCGTACGGTCCAGCACCAGCTCGACCTCCGCGCCCTGGCCGGCGGACGCGATGCTGCCGCCGGCGTCGAGCAGGCCGCGCACCGTGCCCTCGGAGTCGACCTCCTGATAGCCGGTGAACTCGACCTGCCGGCCGAGCGCGTCGGCGACCTCGCGGTATGCGCGCGCGTCGGTGTGCTGTCCCTTCTTCATCCGCGCGTCGGCCTTCGCCCGCTCACGCTGCTCACCCATCAGCCGGCGAAAGCCCGCCTCGTCGACGCTGAGGCCCTGCTCGGAGGCCATCTCCAGCGTGAGGTCGATCGGGAAGCCGTAGGTGTCGTGCAGCGCGAAGGCCTGGTCGCCGGCGAGCTGCCCGCCGCCGGTGCGCTTGGTCTCCGCGACCGCGGTGTCGAAGATCTGCGTGCCGGTGCGCAGCGTCTGCCGGAAGGCCTGCTCCTCGGCGTACGCGACCTCGCTGATCCGGCCCCACTGCGACTCGAGCTCGGGGTAGGAGAGCTTCATCCTGTCGCGGCTGACCGGCAGCAGCGCGGGCAGGCTCGGTTCGTCGACCCCGAGCAGCCGCATGGAGCGCACGGCCCGGCGGATCAGCCGGCGCAGCACGTAGCCGCGGCCCTCGTTGCCGGGGGTGACGCCGTCGCCGATGAGCATCAGCGCGCTGCGCACGTGGTCGCCGACGACCCGGAAGCGCACGTCGTCGGTGTGCCCCTCCGAGCCACCGCGGCCGTAGCGCCGCCCCGACAGCTCCTGCGCGGTCTCGATGACCGGGAAGACCTCGTCGATCTCGTAGAGGTTCTGCTTGCCCTGCAACAGGTAGGCGACCCGCTCCAGGCCCATGCCGGTGTCGATGTTCTTGGCCGGCAGGTCGCCGCGGACGTCGAAGTCGTCCTTGGCCCGGACCCCGCTCAGCTCGGACTGCATGAACACGAGGTTCCAGATCTCCAGGAACCGGTCCTCGTCGGCGTCCGGGCCGCCGTCGGGGCCGTACTCGGGGCCGCGGTCGACGTAGACCTCGCTGCACGGGCCGCCCGGGCCGGGCACCCCCATGTGCCAGTAGTTGTCCTTGAGGCCGCGCCGCTGGATGCGGTGGTCGGGCAGCCCCGCCACCTTCTTCCACAGCTCGATCGCCTCGTCGTCGTCGTGCAGCACGGTGACCCAGACCTTCTCCGGGTCGAAGCCGAAGCCGCCGTCGTCCTGGCTGCCGGTGACCAGCTCCCAGGCGTGCTCGATCGCACCCTCCTTGAAGTAGTCGCCGAACGAGAAGTTGCCGTTCATCTGGAAGAAGGTGCCGTGGCGGGTGGTCTTGCCGACCTCCTCGATGTCGAGCGTGCGCACGCACTTCTGCACGCTGACCGCACGCGGGTACGGCGGCGTCTGCTGGCCGAGGAAGTAGGGCTTGAACGGCACCATGCCGGCGTTGACGAACAGCAGGTTCGGGTCGTCGAGCAGCAGCGACGCCGACGGCACGGCGGTGTGGCCGCGCTGCTCGAAGTGCTGGAGGAACCGACGCCGGATCTCCGCGGTGTCCATCAGTTGCTGCCTCTTTCACGGCCTGGTGTGAGCGCGGGCTGGGGGTGACCAGCGTCGAGTACCGCGAGCCGTTCGCGCAATTCGGATTCCCGCTCCCCCATGCCGATCATCACCTCGTCGCGGAGGATGCGGGCTCCCACATGCAGCGCGGCGAGCTGGTCGGCGACCCCGGCGGGGGTGAACCGCTCGACCGCACGCCGGGTCTTCACCATCGCGTAGACGGTGCTGCCGGCGCCCAGCGCGAACCAGAGCACCCTGCTCACCGAGTCATCCCCCTCTGTGTCGATCTCTGTGCCCATCTCTGGGCCGCCCGGGCCCGGGACCGAGACGCCCGGCGACGGCGGCGGTACTCCCGGCGCACCTGGAACGCCAGGTGGGCGCGCTTCTCCTCGCGCAGGGCCTGGCGCACCCCGTGGGAGAACGCCGCCGCCTTGATCAGCGGCTCACCGAGCGCGGTGCCGACCACGTGCGGCGTGGACACCGTGGACGGTTCCTGCTTGTCGAAGGTGATCACCCAGTCGGCGTGCTCGGCGTGGGCGGCCTGCTCGGCGCCGGCCGCGGCCTCGGCGGTCTCGCGCGCCGACTCCCGCCGACAGAGCTCCTCGACCCGTTGCTCCAGCCGTGTCAGCGCGGCCTCCAGGGACGCCTGCCGTACGACGGAACGGCGCTCGACACCGCGCCACGTCAGCAGCACGACCGCAGCGACGGCGAGCAGCAGCGCGCACACCACGATCAGCCAGATCTCGACCGGACTCATGGCCTCCGACCTTATCGCCGGGGGCATGACCGGTCACCGGCCCCCACGGAGGATCTGCCGGATGCGCTCCCACCGCTCGCGCAGCGGGCCCTCGGCGCCGAGCGAGGTGGGCTGGTAGTAGGTCGTGCCGTCCACCACGTCGGGTGCGTACTGCTGCTCGGCGACCCCGAACGGCTCGTCGTGCGCGTACCGGTAGCCGCGCCCGTGGCCGAGCTTCCTGGCCCCGGGGTAGTGCGCGTCGCGCAGGTGGGACGGGACCGGCCCGACCTTGCCGGCGCGCACGTCGGCCGCGGCCGCGTCTATCGCCTTGATCACCGCGTTGGACTTCGGCGCCAGGGACAGCGCGATCACGGCCTGGGCGAGGTTGAGCCGTGCCTCGGGCAGCCCGATCAGCTGCACCGCCTGGGCGGCGGCCACGGCGGTCGTGAGCGCGGTCGGGTCGGCCATCCCGATGTCCTCGCTGGCCAGGATCACCAGTCGACGGGCGATGAACCGCGGGTCCTCACCGGCCTCGACCATCCTCGCCAGGTAGTGCAGGGCCGCGTCGGCGTCGGAGCCGCGGATCGACTTGATGAATGCGCTGATCACGTCGTAGTGCTGGTCGCCCTGCCGGTCGTAGCGCACCGCCGCGCGGTCGACGGCGGTCTCGGTGGTGGCCAGGTCGACGACGTCGCTGCCCTTCGCGGCGGCCGCCCCGGCGGCGGCCTCCAGGTAGGTGAGCCCACGCCGCGCGTCGCCGCCGGCGAGCCGCACAATGTGCTCGAACGCGTCGTCCGCCAGCGTCACCGCGCCGGCCAGGCCGCGCTCGTCGGTGACCGCCGTACGCACCACGTCACGGACGTCGTCGTCGGTGAGCGGCTCCAGCGTCAGCAGCAGCGACCGCGACAGCAGCGGCGAGATGACGGAGAAGAACGGGTTCTCCGTGGTGGCGGCGACCAGCGTCACCCAGCGGTTCTCCACCCCGGGCAGCAGAGCGTCCTGCTGGGCCTTGCTGAACCGGTGCACCTCGTCGACGAACAGGACCGTCTCCGGACCACCGCGCGCCAGCTCGCGGCGCGCCTCGTCGATCGCCGCCCGGACCTCCTTGACCCCCGCGGCCACCGCCGAGACCTCCACGAACCGGCGGTTGGTCTGGCCGCTGACGATCGCCGCGATCGTGGTCTTGCCGGTGCCCGGCGGTCCCCACAGCAGCAGCGACATCGGCTGGTCGCCCTCGACCAGCCGGCGCAGCGGCGAGCCGGCGGCGAGCAGGTGCTGCTGGCCGAGCAGCTCGTCGAGGGTGCGGGGACGCATCCGCACCGCCAGCGGGGCGGCGGCGTGGGTGGCGCCGGCCAGGCTGCCGCCGCCCGGGCGCTGCGTCGGCGCGGGCTCGGGCGCGTCGAACAGACCCTCGGGCTCCACGCCCGCGACAGTACCCGCCGCCGGTCAGCTCGCCGCGGACTCCCGGCCGGGTCCGAGCTGGTCGAGCACGCGCCGGACGCCGTCGCGTCGTTCGCGCAGGCGGCTGCGGACGCCGGGGTTGTCGGTGTGCCGGATCTCCGCCGAGACCTCGCCGATCCAGGTGGTCAGCACATCGCGCAGGACGGCTGCGTCGGCCTCGTTGATGTCGATCTGCATGGAAGCCTCCCTCGTGCTCTGCTACCAGCATGCTCCGCGGAGGGTGTCTCGACCAAGGTGGCGCAGGGCTCAGCCGCGCACCTCGGGCCTGGCGTCGACGCCGGCCTCCTTGCGCTGCTCGGCGGTGATCGGCGCCGGTGCACCGGTGAGCGGGTCGTAGCCGCCGCCGGTCTTGGGAAAGGCGATCACGTCGCGGATGGAGTCGCCGCCGGACAGCAGTGCGCAGATCCGGTCCCAGCCGAAGGCGATGCCACCATGCGGCGGCGCGCCGTACTTGAACGCCTCCAGCAGGAAGCCGAACTTCTCCTGCGCCTCCTCCTCGGTCAGCCCCATCACCGCGAAGACCCGCCTCTGGGTGTCCTCGCGGTGGATACGGATGGACCCCCCGCCGATCTCGTTGCCGTTGCAGACGATGTCATAGGCGTAGGCCAGGGCCGAGCCGGGGTCGGTGTCGAAGGTGGCCATGCTCTCCGGCTTGGGCGAGGTGAAGGCATGGTGTACGGCGGTCCAGGCGCCGTGGCCGACCGCGACGTCGGTGGTCTCCGACACCGGCTCGAACAGCGGCGCGTCCACGACCCACACGAACGACCAGGCCGACTCGTCGATGAGCCCGCAGCGGCGGCCGATCTCCAGCCGGGCGGCGCCGAGCAGCGCCCGCGCCGGCCGCGGGAAGTCGGCGGCGAAGAACACGCAGTCGCCTGGCTTGGCGCCCACGTGGTCGGCCAGGCCGGCGCGCTCGGACTCCGACAGGTTCTTGGCGACCGGCCCGCCGAGCTCGCCGTCGTCGCCCACGAGCACGTACGCCAGCCCTCGTGCACCGCGTTGCTTGGCCCACTCCTGCCACGCATCCAGCTGCTTGCGCGGCTGGTCGGCGCCGCCGGGCATCACGACGGCACCGACGTACTGCGCCTGGAACACCCGGAAGGGGGTGTCGTGGAAGTAGCCGGTGCAGTCGACCAGCTCCTGGCCCATGCGCAGGTCGGGCTTGTCGGTGCCGAACCGGGCCATCGCCTCGGCGTAGGTCATCCGCGGCACGGGCCGCGGCACGTCGTGGCCGACCAGCCGCCACAGCGCGGCCAGGATCTCCTCGCTGAGCGCGATCACGTCCTCCTGGTCGGCGAAGCTCATCTCCACGTCGAGCTGGGTGAACTCCGGCTGCCGGTCGGCGCGGAAGTCCTCGTCGCGGTAGCACCGCGCGATCTGGTAGTAGCGCTCCAGCCCCGACACCATCAGCAGCTGCTTGAACAGCTGCGGGCTCTGCGGCAGCGCGTACCACGAGCCCGGCCGGAGCCGGGCCGGCACCAGGAAGTCGCGCGCGCCCTCCGGTGTGGAGCGCGTCATCGTCGGCGTCTCCACCTCGACGAACTCGTGCGCGGCCAGCACCTCGCGGGCCGCCCGGTTCGCCTCGCTGCGCAGCCGGATCGCGGCCGCCGGTCCGGGGCGGCGCAGGTCGAGGTAGCGGTAGCGGAAGCGCACCTCCTCGCTGACCGGCGTGCTGTGGTGCTCCTCCACCGGGAACGGCAGTGCCGCGGCCTCGCCCAGCACCTCCACCTCCGCAGCCACCACCTCCACGTCGCCGGTGGGCAGGGTCGGGTTCTCGTTGCCCTCGGGGCGCCGGCCGACCTCGCCGGCCACCCGCAGGCAGAACTCCGCCCGCAGCGGGTGCGCGGTCTCCTCGTCGCGGATGACCACCTGCACGACGCCGCTCGCGTCGCGCAGGTCGATGAACGCGACGCCGCCGTGGTCGCGGCGGCGGGCCACCCAGCCGGCGAGCGTGACGGTCTGACCGACGTGCTCGGCGCGCAGGCTGCCCGCCTCGTGGCTGCGGATCACGACAACTCCTCCTCGACGACGACCTGCTGTCGCAGGTCGCTTTGCGGGGGCGTCCAGGCGGCGGGGTCGGCCGCCACCTGCTCGCCGCTGCGGATGTCCTTCACCTCGTGCTCGGCGCCCGGGCCGGTCGCGGGGAACCAGACGTAGGGGATGCCGCGGCGCTCGGCGTACCGGATCTGCTTGCCGTACTTCTGCGCCGACGCCGCCACCTCGACGGGCACGCCGCGGGCCCGCAGCGCCTGGGCGACCGTGTCGCACCCGGCGCGGCTGCTCTCGTCCGGCAGCGCGACGAGTACGGCGGAGGGCACCGCCCGCGAGGCGGTCAGCAACCCCCGCTGGAACAGCGGCACCAGCAGCCGGCTCACGCCCAGCGAGATGCCCACGCCCGGGTAGGTCGTCCTCCCGTCGCTGGCCAGCGAGTCGTAGCGGCCGCCGGAGCAGATCGAGCCCAGGCCCTCGAAGCCGCGCATCCGCGTCTCGAACACGGTGCCGGTGTAGTAGTCGAGCCCGCGGGCCACCGACAGGTCCGCCTCGATCGTCAGCCGCTCGGTCTGCGCGCCCGCGCACCCCTCCACCACGGTGCGCAGCTCGGCCAGGCCCTGCTCCAGCATGTCGTGCTCGACGCCGAGCCGCTTGACCGCGTCGACGAAGGAGGCGTCGGTGGAGCGGATCGCGGCCAGGCCCAGGCACTGGTCGGCCTGGCGCGTGCTGAGCCCGACCTCGTCGACCAGGGTGCGCGCCACGTGGCCCGCGGACTGTTTGTCGAGCTTGTCGACGACCCGCATCGCCGCCGTCGGGTCGTCGACGCCGATGCCGGCGTAGAAGCCCTGCAGCAACCGGCGGTTGTTGACCTGGATGCGCAGCGGCGGCAGGAACGTCAGCGTGGCCAGGGCTTCGGCCATCACCCGGGCCACCTCGACGTCGTGGTGGAACGGCAGCTCGTCACGTCCCACGATGTCGATGTCGGCCTGGGTGAACTCCCGGAAGCGCCCCTCCTGAGGGCGTTCGCCGCGCCAGGCCTTCTGGATCTGGTAGCGGCGGAAGGGGAACTCCAGCCTGCCCGCGTGCTCGAGCACGTAGCGCGCGAACGGCACGGTCAGGTCGAAGTGCAGGGCCAGGGTCGAGCCGGGCGTCGCGGCGGTGTCGTCCGTCGTACCCGGGTCGGCATGCAGCCGACGCAGGACGTAGACCTCCTTCTCCACCTCGCCCTTGCTGCCGAGCTGCTCGACGGTCTCGACCGCACGGGTCTCGACGCCGGCGAACCCGTGCAGCTCGAAGACCCGGCGCAGGTCGTCGAGGATCTGCTGCTCGGCGGCGCGCTGCGCAGGCAGCAGCTCGGGGAACCCGCTGACGGGCGTGGGTCTGCTCATCGGCTCACAAGGTCGGCCAGGAACGGGTTGGTCGCGCGCTCACGGCCGATCGAGGTCTGCGGGCCGTGACCGGGCAGCACCACGATGCGGTCGTCGAGCGGCAGCACCTTGTCGGCCAGGCTGCGCAGCATCGTCGGGTGGTCGCCGCCGGGCAGGTCGGTGCGGCCGATGGAGCCCGCGAACAGCAGGTCGCCGGAGAACATCAGCTCGGGCACGTCCTCGGGGCCGGCGTACGGCGCCCGGAACGACACCGAGCCGGGCGTGTGCCCGGGGTTGTGGTCGACGTGGAAGCGCAGGCCCGCGATCTCGAGCATCTCGCCGTCGCCGAGCTCGCGCACGTCGTCGGGCTCGGCGAACTCGTAGTGGCCGCCCAGCAGCATCCCGGCGGTCTCCGCCGACATCCCGGCCATCGGGTCGGCCAGCAGGTGCCGGTCCTGGGGATGGATGTAGGCAGGGCTGTCGTAGGAGCCGGCTACCGGGGCAACGCACCACATGTGGTCGATGTGTCCGTGGGTCACCAGCACCGAGACCGGCTTGAGGTCGTGCTCGCGTACCACCTGCGCGACGCCGTCGGCGGCGTCCTTGCCGGGGTCGACCACGACGCACTCGCTGCCGGGGTCGGCGGCGACCACGTAGCAGTTGGTGCCCCACGGTCCTGCGGGAAAGCCGGCGATGAGCACGAAGACCTCTTCCACACCAGAGTCCAACGGTCGGGCACCTGCAGGGTATCGACCGCGCGTCCGACGGGCCTAACCGAATACCGCCGGACACCCGCCCGGACCGCATCCGCCTAGACTGCCGACGTGGCAGCAAACGAGCGGGGGCAGGTCACGACGGAGACCCGGTGGGGCCGGGTCGCCGAGGACGGCACGGTCTTCGTGAAGACCTCCGAGGGCGAGCGCGCCGTCGGCCAGTGGCCCGACGGCAGCCCCGACGAGGCGCTGGCGTTCTTCACCAAGCGCTACGACGGTCTGGCGCTCGAGGTCGACCTGCTCGAGCGACGCATCCGCAGCGGCAAGCTCGGTCCCGACGACGCCGCCAGCGCGATGAAGAAGGTGCGCGGCCTGGTGGCCGAGGCGCAGGCGGTCGGCGACCTCGAGGGACTGCTCGCCCGGGTCGACGCGCTGGAGTCGGTGGTCGCCGACCGGCGCGAGGAGCGCAAGGCCGAGCGGGCGCGCCGCGTCGAGGAGGCGCGCGTGCAGAAGGAGCGGATCGCCGGCGAGGCGGAGCGGATCGCGGCCGGCACCGACTGGCGCAACGGCGCGAACCGGCTGCGGGAGCTGCTGGAGGAGTGGAAGGGCCTGCCCCGGCTCGACCGCGCCGCCGACGACGCGCTGTGGCGGCGCTTCTCCAGTGCGCGCACGGCCTACACCCGGCACCGCAAGCAGCACTTCAGCGAGCTCAACGAGAAGCGCGAGGGCGCGCGGGCGGCCAAGGAGAAGCTGGCCGCCGAGGCGGAGTCGCTGTCCGACTCCACCGAGTGGGGTGCGACGGCGGGCCGCTTCCGTGACCTGATGCGGCAGTGGAAGGCCGCCGGCCCGGCGCACAAGGACGTCGACGACCGGCTGTGGGCGCGTTTCCGGGGCGCGCAGGACACGTTCTTCACCGCCCGCGACGCGGCCAACGCCGAGCAGGACAAGGAGTTCGCCGCCAACCAGCAGGTCAAGGAGGGGCTGCTGGCGGAGGCGGAGAAGCTCCTGCCGGTCACCGACCCGCGGGCGGCCCGCGACGCGTTCCGCGACATCGCTGCCCGGTGGGACCGGGCCGGCAAGGTCCCTCGCGCGGCGCTGAAGGACCTCGAGGGACGCCTGCGGCGGGTGGAGAACGCGGTGCGGTCGGCCGAGGATGACCGCTGGCGGCGCTCCAACCCCGAGGCCCGGGCGCGCGCCGCGGACACGGTCGCCAAGCTGGAGGCGTCACTGGCCGACCTGGAGGCGCAGCGCAACCAGGCCGCGCAGAAGGGCAACGACCGCAAGGCGCGAGACACCGAGCAGGCGATCGAGGCCCGCCAGGCCTGGCTCGCCGAGGCACGCAGGGCCCTCGACGACTTCACCCCCGACGCGTGACGGCCGGGGCTACTGGGTGATGCGGTAGGCGTCGAAGACGCCCTCGACGCTGCGCACGGCCTTGAGGACGTGGCCGAGATGCTTGGGGTCGCCCATCTCGAAGGTGAAGCGGCTCTTGGCGACACGGTCGCGCGAGGTGACCACCGACGCCGACAGGATGTTGACGTGCACGTCGGAGAGCACCCGGGTGATGTCCGACAGCAGCCGCGAGCGGTCCAGCGCCTCGACCTGGATCGCAACCAGGAACATGCTCTGCGCGGTCGGCGACCACTCGACGTCGACCATCCGCTCCTGCTGGGCGGCCAGCGCCCTGGCGTTGGTGCAGTCGGCGCGGTGCACCGACACCCCCGACCCGCGCGTCACGAAGCCCAGGATCCTGTCGCCGGGCACCGGCGTGCAGCACTTGGCGAGCTTGATCCACACCTCGGAGACGCCCTTGACGATCACGCCCGCGTCGGCGCGCGGCTGCCGCTTGCGACGCTCCCGCTCGGTCGGGATCCGGACCGCCTCGGCCATGTCCTCGGCGGCGCCCTCCTCGCCGCCGAACAGGTCCATGATCTTGCGTACGACGGTCTGCGCGCCGACGTTGCTCTCCCCGACCGCGGCGTACAGCGCGGACACGTCGGCCAGCCGAAGGTCGTGGGCCACCACGGTCAGCGACTCGTGCGTCAGCAGGCGCTGCATCGGCAGCCCCTCCTTGCGCATCAGCCGGGTGATGGCCTCCTTGCCCTGCTCGATCGCCTCCTCGCGGCGCTCCTTGGTGAACCACTGCTTGATCTTGTTGCGCGCCCGGGCGCTCTTGACGAACGTCAGCCAGTCACGTGACGGGGCGGCGCCGGGTGCCTTGGAGGTGAAGATCTCGACGACGTCGCCGTTGTCGAGCGTGCTCTCCAGCGGCACCAGCCGGCCGTTGACCCGGGCGCCGATGCAACGGTGGCCGACCTCGGTGTGCACCGAGTAGGCGAAGTCGACCGGCGTCGCCTGCGTCGGCAGCGCGATCACGTCGCCGGCGGGGGTGAACACGTAGACCTCGGCGGTGTTGATCTCGAACCGCAGCGACTCCAGGAACTCGCCGGGGTCCTCGGTCTCACGCTGCCAGTCGACCAGCTGCCGCAGCCACGCCATGTCAGAGTCGCCGCTGTCGCCGGACTCGCGGCGGGCGCGGGTGCGCGCGGTGTCGACGGCCCCGCCGGCCTCCTCCTTGTACTTCCAGTGCGCGGCGATGCCGTACTCCGCGCGGCGGTGCATGCTGTAGGTGCGGATCTGCAGCTCGACCGGCTTGCCCTGCGGCCCGATCACCGTGGTGTGCAGCGACTGGTACATGTTGAACTTCGGCATCGCCACGAAGTCCTTGAACCGGCCGGCGACCGGGTTCCAGCGGGCGTGCATCACGCCCAGCGCGGCGTAGCAGTCGCGCAGCGACTCCACCAGCACCCGGATGCCCACCAGGTCGTAGATGTCGCTGAACTCGCGGCCACGCACGATCATCTTCTGGTAGATCGAGTAGTAGTGCTTGGGCCGTCCGGTGACGGTGGCCTTGATCTTGGACTCGCGCAGGTCCTCCTGCACCTGCGCGGTCACCTTGGCCAGGAACTCGTCGCGCGACGGGGCACGCTCGGCCACCAGCCGCACGATCTCGTCGTAGACCTTGGGGTGCAGGGTGGCGAAGGCCAGGTCCTCCAGCTCCCACTTCAGTGTGTTCATGCCGAGCCGGTGGGCCAGCGGGGCGTAGATCTCCAGCGTCTCGCGCGCGACCCGCTCCTGCTTCTCCTGCTTGAGGTAGCGCAGCGTGCGCATGTTGTGCAGCCGGTCGGCGAGCTTGATCACCAGGACCCGGATGTCCTTGGCCATCGCCACGACCATCTTGCGGATGGTCTCGGCCTGCGCGCTGTCGCCGTACTTGACCTTGTCGAGCTTGGTGACCCCGTCGACCAGCAGCGCGACCTCGTCGCCGAAGTCGGCACGGAGCCTGTCCAGCGTGTACGTGGTGTCCTCGACGGTGTCGTGCAGCAGCGCCGCGCACAGCGTCGGCGGCGTCATGCCCAGCTCGGCCAGGATCGTGGCGACCGCGAGCGGGTGGGTGATGTAGGGGTCGCCGCTCTTGCGGGTCTGGTTGCGGTGGTGCTGCTCGGCGGTGACGTAGGCACGCTCGATGATCGCCAGGTCGGCCTTGGGGTGGGTGCCGCGCACGATGCGGAACAGCGGCTCCAGGACCGGGTTGACCGAGGACTGTCGTCCGCCGCCCAGCCGCGCCAGCCGCGCGCGGGTACGGAGCCTCGCCGGCAGCTGCGGAGGCGAGGACGTCGTCGAGACCTCGGGGCCGCCGGGGGCAGACTGCTGCCGGTCACGGTCGGTGTCGGCCGGGCCCGTGACCTGGGTGGGCGTCCGGCGGTCCTCTGCCACTCACGCTCCCTTGTACGGCGGACACTTCAGTCTACGCAGCGCACAAGGCTCCGACGCCGGTGCGCCGGGGGCTCACACGGTCAGCAGCGCCGTGGCCTCGAGAGAGCCGATGCGGCTGCGGCCGCCGAGGAAGCCGAGCTCGACCAGCACCGCCACGTGCGCCACCGACGCGCCCGCGCGCGCGACCAGGTCGGCGGTCGCCGCCACCGTGCCCCCGGTGGCGAGCACGTCGTCGACGACCAGGACGCGGTCTCCGGCGGCGAACGCGTCGTGGTGCACCGCCAGCGTCGCCTGGCCGTACTCGAGGGCGTAGGAGACCTCGTGGGTGGGCCCGGGCAGCTTGCCCTGCTTGCGCACCGGTACGAAGCCGACCCCGAGCGCCAGGGCCACCGGTGCGGCCAGGATGAAGCCGCGCGCCTCGATCCCGACGACCTTGTCCACGGCGGGGCGGCCCCGCTGGTCGCGGCCGTGCACCGCAAGCGCCTCCACGACCGCGGCGAGCGCGTCGGGGCTGGCCAGCAGCGGGGTGATGTCCTTGAACACCACGCCGGGCTGCGGGAAGTCGGGCACGTCGCGGATCAGCGAGGCGAAGACGGCCGCCAGCTCCTCGCCACCGGCGGGTTCGGTGCCCATCGGCGGCCTCAGGTGGCCGGGTTGACGTCGCCGCCCGGCCCTCCGGCGGGTGGCGCGTCGCTGTGCTCCTTGGAGACGACCGCGTCGCGGTGCGCGCGCACCACCACGCCCGGGGCGATCTCCAGCCGCAGGTCGCGACTGTCCTCGTCGACCTCCTCGACCCGGCCGTAGATCCCGCTGCCGAGCAGCACCGTGTCGCCCACGGCCAGGCTGGAGCGCAGCTGCGTGGCAGCCTGCTGCTTCTTGCGTGCCGGGCGCAGGATCAGGAACCAGAACAACGCGAAGATCAGTACCAGGGGAAGCAGCTGGGCCAGCGCCTCGGGACTCACCGATGAGCTCCTCAGGTCTCGGTAGCAGAGCAAGCAGAGTCTAGTCAGACCCCTAGGAGGATGCGTCGAAGAGCGTCTGCCCGTCACCGCCGAACGCGGCGTCGGCGGGCGGCTGCAGCCCGAGGTGCTGCCAGGCGGCGGGTGTGGCGACCCGCCCGCGCGGGGTGCGGGCCAGGAAGCCGGAGCGCACCAGGAACGGCTCGGCGACCTCCTCGACGGTCTCGCGTTCCTCGCCCACCGCCACCGCGAGCGTGCCCAGGCCGACGGGCCCCCCGACGAAGCGGCGACACAGCGCGTCGAGCACGCCCCGGTCGAGACGGTCCAGACCGAAGTCGTCGACCTCGTACAGCTCCAGCGCCCGGCGGGCGATCCGGCGGTCGACGCGGCCGTCGGCACGCACCTGGGCGTAGTCGCGCACCCGGCGCAGCAGCCGGTTGGCGATCCGCGGCGTCCCCCGCGACCGGCCGGCGATCTCGGCGGCCCCGTCGGCGCTGACCACGACCTCGAGCAGCCGCGCCGAGCGGTGCACGATCAGCTCGAGGTCGTCGGTGTCGTAGAACTCCAGGTGCGCGGTGAACCCGAACCGGTCGCGCAGCGGACTCGGCAGCAACCCCGCCCGGGTGGTCGCGCCCACCAGCGTGAACGCGGGGATCTCCAGCGGGATGGCGGTCGCGCCGGGGCCCTTGCCGACGACGACGTCGACCCTGAAGTCCTCCATCGCCATGTAGAGCATCTCCTCCGCCGGACGCGACATCCGGTGGATCTCGTCGAGGAACAGCACGTCGCCCTCGCCCAGCCCGGACAGGATCGCGGCGAGGTCGCCGGCGTGCTGGATCGCCGGGCCGCTGGTGAGCCGCAGCGGCGCCCGCATCTCCGCGGCGATGATCATCGCCATCGTCGTCTTGCCGAGGCCGGGCGGGCCGGACAGCAGCACGTGGTCAGGGGCGCGCCCGCGACCGCGCGCGGCCTCGAGCACCAGCGACAGCTGCTCGCGCACCCGGTCCTGGCCGATGAGCTCGTCGAGCGTGCGCGGACGCAGCGCGGCCTCGAGTTCGTGCTCGTCGCCGTGCGCCTCGCCCTCGACCAGGGTGCGCCCGCCCGGCTGCTCCTCGTCGTACGCCGTCACCGTGGCCTCCTCTCGCGTCCTCGCGCTCGCCTCGTCAGCTCTTGGCCAGCGTGCGCAGCGCCGCCCGCAGCAGAACCGACACGTCGGGTGCGTCGTCGCCATGGCCGGCCTGGTCGGCCACCGCACCCACCGCCGCGTCGGCGTCGCGGGCCGACCAGCCCAGACCCTGCAGCGCCTGGTGCACCTGGTCGCGCCAGGACCCGCCGGGCGCCCCTCCCACCGAGCCGGGCGTGGCCGCCGACCCGGCCGGGGCCGGCCCGGGTGCGGCGATCCGGTCCTTGAGCTCGAGCACGATCCGCTGCGCGCCCTTGCGTCCGATGCCGGGCACCTTGGTGAGCGCGGCCAGGTCCTCGTGTGCCACGGCGCGGCGCAGCTCGTCGGGGCCGTGCACGGCGAGCATCGCCTGCGCCAGCTTGGGGCCGACCCCGCTGGCGGTCTGCAGCAGCTCGAACAGCGAGCGCTCGTCGTCGTCGGCGAAACCGAACAGGGTCAGGGAGTCCTCGCGGACGACCATCGAGGTGGCCAGCCGGGCCTGCTCGCCCGGACGCAGGCCGGCCAGCGTGGCGGGGGTGCACAGCACCTGCAGGCCGACCCCGCCCACCTCGAGCACCGCACAGTCGAGGCTGACGTGGGCGACCTGCCCCCGGACGAACGCGATCACAGGCGGCTCCTCTCGGCGTGGGCGACGGCGTCGGCGAGCCGCGACTGGCCGGCTCCGCGCCAGACGTGGCAGATGGCCAGCGCGAGGGCGTCGGCGGCGTCGGCGGGTGTGGGCCGCTCGGTCAGCCGCAGCAGCCGGGTGACCATCGCGGTGACCTGCTGCTTGTCCGCGCGGCCGCTGCCGGTGACCGCGGCCTTCACCTCGCTCGGGGTGTGCAGGGCGACCGGCAGGCCGCGGCGCGCGGCGACCACCAGCGCGACACCGCTGGCCTGGGCGGTGCCCATGACGGTCCTGACGTTGTGCTGGCTGAAGACCCGCTCGACCGCGACCGCGTCGGGGGTGTGGGCGTCGAGCCAGCGGTCGAGCGCGGCCTCGATCTCGGCCAGCCGCTGCGCGACCGGCCGGTCGGCGGGGGTGCGCAGCACGTCGACCGCGACCATCCGCAACGGACGGCCGACCTGCCCGTCGACCACGCCGAGCCCGCACCGGGTCAGCCCGGGGTCGACGCCCAGCACGCGCACGCCGGCTCCTCTCGTGGGATCTCACCGAACACCTGTTCGGATCAGCCTACGGTCGCCCACCCCCGCGCCGACGGCGCGACACGCGCGCGCCGCGGTCAGTCCGGCGGTCAGCCGGCGGCTCAGTCCAGTGCAGCGAGGACCTCGTCGGACACGTCGAGGTTGCTGAACACGTTCTGCACGTCGTCGCTGTCCTCGAGCGCCTCCACCAGCCGGAACACCTTCTGCGCGGTGTCGACGTCGACCTCCACGGTCATCGAGGGCACGAACGACGCCTCGGCCGACTCATAGTCCAGGCCCTCCTCCTGCAGCGCGGTGCGCACCTGCACCAGGTCGCCGGCCTCGGAGATCACCTCGAAGCTCTCGCCGAGGTCGTTGACCTCCTCCGCACCCGCCTCGAGCACGGCCGCGAGCACGTCGTCCTCGGTGAGGTCGCGGGGCTGCTCGCCCTCCTGCTTCTTGGGCACGATGACCACGCCCTTGCGGTTGAACAGGTACGAGACCGAGCCCGCGTCGGCCATCGACCCGCCATTGCGCGTCATCGCCGTACGCACCTCGCCCGCGGCGCGGTTGCGGTTGTCGGTCAGGCACTCGATCAGCAGCGCGACGCCGCCGTGCCCGTAGCCCTCGTACAGGATGGTCTGGTAGTCGGCGCCGCCGGACTCCAGACCCGCGCCGCGCTTGACCGCGCGCTCGATGTTGTCGTTGGGGACCGAGGTCTTCTTGGCCTTCTGGATCGCGTCGTACAACGTCGGGTTGCCGGCGGGGTCACCGCCACCGGTGCGCGCGGCCACCTCGATGTTCTTGATCAGCTTCGCGAAGAGCTTGCCGCGCCGGGCGTCGATGACCGCCTTCTTGTGCTTGGTGGTCGCCCACTTGGAGTGGCCTGACATGAGCGCTGTCCTCCTGTGGCGTGTGTCGTCTGGTCGGGCGGCTCACCCGGTGCGGTGCCGCACACCGTCGACGAAGTGACGGTGGATGCGGTCGTCCCCGGTGATCTCGGGGTGGAACGACGTGGCCAGCAGCTGCCCGTGCCGGACCGCGACGATCCTACCGACCTCGGGGCCCGAGGCCACCCGGGCCAGCACGTCGACGTCGTGCCCGACCTTCTCCACCCAGGGCGCGCGGATGAACAGCGCGTGGAAGTCGGGCGTGCCGTCCGGTCCGGCGGGAAGGAACGCGGCGCAGTCCACGTCGGCCTCGAACGAGTCGACCTGGCGGCCGAACGCGTTGCGCCGCACGGTCACGTCGAGCCCGCCGAAGGTCTCCTGGCCCGCGACGCCGTTCTCGATCCGGTCAGCGAGCATGATCATGCCGGCGCAGGTGCCGAACGCCGGCAGCCCCGCGCGCAGCCGCTCGCGCAGCGGCTCGAACACCTCGAACGCGACCGCGAGCCTCTGCATGGTGGTGGACTCCCCGCCCGGCAGCACGATGCCGTCGAGCCCGTCGAGGTCGCCGGCCCGGCGTACCCGCAGCGCGTCCGCACCGGCCCCCTCGAGCATGCGCAGGTGCTCGCGCACGTCTCCCTGCAGCGCGAGGACACCGATGGTGGGGGCGTGGGGGGCGCTGGTCACCAGCCCATCCTAGGAGCGCGCGCCAACGCGTCCCGTCAGCGGTCGAGCCGCCGCCGCTGCCAGGTCAGCGACGTCTCGATCCGGCCCTCGTCGAACGTCGCCGCGAGCCCATGGCGGCCGAGCGTCTGCAGCACGGTGCGCAGCAGGTCGTCGCCGACCGCGACGTTGGCGGTGTCGCCGTGCCAGAGGTTCAGCTCGAGCATCTCGTGGTCGACGGCGTGCCACACGTCGGTGTGGGTGAAGAACAGCACTCCGGGCGCCGACTCCCCCGCCTCGTCGAGCCTGGTCAGCGCGGCGGTGGCGTCCCAGTGGTCGTCGCAGGCACGCAGCACCACCAGGCCCTTCGTCTCCAGCTCGGCGAGCGCGGCCTCCAGCCGGTCGACGTCGGTGGTCTGCGGCCAGTCCTGCTGCTCGTCCAGCAGCAGCGCGACCTCGGCGCCCACCACCTCCGCGGCCACGGTGACGGCGGCCTCACCGAAGGAGAGGTCCTCGCGCGCCGCCTCGGCGACCTCCGCACGCACGGCGACGTCGTCGAGGAAGCCCGAACGCACCTGGACCCGCGCGAACGCCCGCAGCCGTTCGCGGGCCTCGGTCTCGTCCGCGGCCACCCGCGAGGTCACCAGCCGCGGCCGGAGTAGCGCTGCTCCTCGGGCAGGTCACCCACGTTGAGCCCGACCATGGCCTCGCCGAGGCCGCGCGAGACCTTGGCGATCACGTCAGGGTCGTCGTGGAAAGTCGTCGCTTTGACGATTGCCTCGGCCCGCCGGGCAGGGTCGCCGGACTTGAAGATTCCGGAGCCGACGAACACGCCCTCGGCGCCGAGCTGCATCATCATCGCCGCATCGGCGGGGGTGGCGATGCCGCCGGCGGTGAACAGCACCACCGGCAGCTTGCCCGCGGTGGCCACCTCCTTGACCAGGTCGTACGGCGCTCGCAGCTCCTTGGCGGCCGCGAACACCTCGGTGTCGTCCATCGTCGACAGCCGGCGGATGTCGGCACGGATCTGACGCATGTGCCGGGTCGCCTCGACCACGTTGCCGGTGCCGGCCTCGCCCTTGGAGCGGATCATCGCCGCACCCTCGGAGATGCGGCGCAGCGCCTCGCCCAGGTTGGTGGCGCCGCACACGAAAGGCACGGTGAACTGCCACTTGTCGATGTGGTTGGCCTCGTCGGCCGGGGTGAGCACCTCGGACTCGTCGACGTAGTCGACGCCGACCGCCTGCAGCACCTGCGCCTCGACGAAGTGCCCGATGCGGGCCTTGGCCATCACTGGGATGGACACCGCGCCGATGATGCTCTCGATCATGTCCGGGTCGCTCATCCGGGCGACGCCGCCCTGGACGCGGATGTCGGCAGGCACCCGCTCCAGCGCCATCACCGCGACGGCGCCGGCGTCCTCGGCGATCTTGGCCTGCTCGGCGGTGACGACGTCCATGATGACGCCGCCCTTGAGCATCTCGGCCATGCCGCGCTTGACGTGGGCGGTTCCCTTCGCGGGGCCGTGGGTGGTGGGTTCGTTCTCGGTCACAGTCAGCCTCGGGTCAGGTGTTGAGGGGTGGATAGCCCCATCGTAATAGCCCCTGCGTGCGCTCAAGGCAGCGCCGCGGGCCAGCTGTCGTCCAGCTCCACCGTCGCGGGCAGCCGCGCCCGGCCCGCGAGCCCGAACCAGCGCAC